>NZ_BCPS01000066.1:0-141636 GCF_016586185.1 Paenibacillus sp. EPM92 | reverse complement strand
CAAAGGGTAACCTTCAGTCTGAAGGTTACCCTTTGTTTTGCAAATCCAGCGCTTCGTAAAGCGTCGCCAAATTACGCTCCAGCTTCACCAAAATTTGCTTGCCTGTCGACTCGGTAATTAAATCGGCACGAATGGCAAAGTCGATTTCCCGGGACAGCCCGTAGATCTGCGTATCTAAGACCTCTTCGTACAGAGGACATTTGCGTGTGGTCAAGTTTTCCATCTGTACTTCGATCAGCTTCTCGATCTTATCCGCATCTTCCTGAAGAAGAAGCAGCGCTTTCTGCGATAAGCTGAGCAGCACATCCGACGACATGGCGCTCCCCCCTGTGATCCCCGTTATGAATCTAATTAATAGCTTGTATATTTATATTAGTCGAAATCGAACCATTACACAAGTGCAACTCCATAGAAAAAGGCATTTTCGCTTTATGCGAAAACGCCCCCTACGACTAAACCTTATTATTCTTGAATGCTGTTGATGCTCAAGCCGTGTTTCTCGAACACTTCGGCCATAGCTTGCTTGGCTTCTTCAGCATCCGGACCGTGCACGTGCAGGTCGTATTTGCTCGAAGTCAAGAGCGTTGTAAACAAACCAAGGATACTTTTAACGTCGATGTACTTATTCTCATATTGGAGAACAATCGAAGATCTGAATTTGTTGGCGGTTTGCGAAATCTCCACAATAGCTGCGTTGTTTGCGTTCGGCATAAAAATCCCTCCATGTGTTGATGAGACGGTCGTAATAAATCGCTTAGTTAATGATACATTGGAAGAGAATAACATGCAACTAGATTTTTCGGCGTATTTACTTCAACCGTTCCGGATTTAATCCTTCCAGTTCCGGAACGACGAATCGTCCGTCCTTGCGGATGAGCCGGTCGTCGAAATAAATTTCGCCGCCCCCGAATTCAGGGCGCTGAATCAGCACCAAATCCCAATGAACGGACGAGCGGTTGCCGTTGTCCGCCTGCTCGTAAGCTTGGCCCGGCGTAAAGTGAAGGCTGCCGTCGATCTTCTCGTCGAATAGCGTATCCTTCATCGGGTACAAAATATACGGGTTAAAGCCAAGGCTGAACTCGCCGATATAACGCGCCCCTTCATCGGTGTCCAGAATCTCGTTCAGCCGTTTCGTGTCGCTCGCGGTCGCTTCGACAATTCGGCCGTTCTCGAAGCGGAACGTAATATTGTCGAATGTAATGCCCGAGCTCACGGACGGTGTGTTATAGGCGATAACGCCATTGACGGAATCGCGCACCGGCGCCGTGTACAGCTCTCCGTCCGGGATATTGCGGCGTCCGCAGCATTTGACCGATCCGATGCCCTTGATCGAGAACGAGATGTCGGTCGCGCCCGGTCCGACGATCCGTACGCGGTCTGTCCTGTTCATTAATTCCTGCAGCGGGTCCATCGCCGCGGACATTGCGGAATAATCCAGGTTGCATACATCGAAATAAAAGTCCTCAAACCGCGACGTGCTCATATTGGCAAGCTGGGCCATCGAAGCGTTCGGGTAACGAAGCACAACCCATCGCGTTCGTTTCACACGCTGCTCCAAATGTACCGGCTTCTGATACAGCTGCTTGTACAGCTTCATCTTGTCTTCCGGCACATCGGACTGCTCGTTCACGTTCTCACCTGCGCGTATGGCGACATAGCAGTCCATATCTTCCATACGCTTCAAATCGAGGGCCGCCCAGTGCTCAAGCTGTTTCTCCGTGATGCCCTTCAGCACGGACGCCCGAACGGCGGGATCGATCAATTCCACGTAAGGATATCCGCCGCGGACGTACACTTCTTCGACCAGGCATCGGACCAGCTCGCGCTCGGAGCCGATCATTTCGATCAAAACCTTCTCGCCAGGCTTCACATCGAGCGAATATTGCACAATATTGCGCGCCAACGTATGTAAGCGAGGATCTCGCATCGTTCTTCTCTCCTTTATTGCGTTAAACTTTTTTGCCGGACTTGCCGACAGGTTCGGCTCGCGTCCATTTCTTTTTGTAATAACTTCCCACGGCAAGCATAACCGCCAAGAGAATGAGGAGTACAAGCAACCTCCCCTTATGTTGCCCAAAATGCAGCAAA
Source organism: Paenibacillus sp. EPM92 (assembly GCF_016586185.1). NCBI lineage: Bacteria > Bacillati > Bacillota > Bacilli > Caryophanales > Paenibacillaceae > Paenibacillus > Paenibacillus sp. EPM92. The sequence continues at coordinate 139,548 of NZ_BCPS01000066.1, read as the reverse complement.
TCGTGCCCAATCAGCGATTCCATAAATACCATCGGCGCTTTGCCGATCAGGGTGCCGATAATGAAATGACGGGTACGTACTTTCATAACCGCGGCGCCCAAATTGATCGCGAAGGAAGGCAGCACCGGGATGATGCGGCTGCCTGCAATAAACCATAGTCCGTACCGTTTCAGCTTCTCGTTAAATTTGTCTAGATAGCTGTATTTGGCAAGCTTGCGCTGCACCCATGTTCTGCCCAGGTTTTTGGCGACCCAATAAGCGATAACCGCACCTAAACAGGCAAACACGTAGTTGACAATGAAGCCCGTCCAGAAGCCGAACAAGAGCACGTTAACCCCGGCGACAACGATAAACGGGATAAAAGGCACCAGCGTCTGCACCAGTACGAGCAGCGCTCCTCCGATATGGCCGATCCAGCCTAACGAGTCCAAAGCATCCGATATGTGCTGGACATTCCAATGGCCCAAAGGTTGTCCCTCCCTTCTCACATTCTATTATTGTATCAAAATAAGCAAACTTACACGAGCTTTAAGCAGCGGTGATCTTTATTCGAAAATATTACCCGATCCGTGCCGCCTCCACTTGACACAGCCTACTTCAATCTTATAAAATTAGAAGTCGAGAATAAGCGTGATCCCTCACGGGCTTCATGTTTATGGTGGAAGGCGTGTCACCCTCTAAAGATTTCGTTACCGACAGGACCGCGGCTGGTTTTTCTTGTCGATAGCTCCGGTGATCTTTCGGAGCGTAGCAGCGGAATCGGGCACGATCTTCACGCGTTTGTTCCAAGCTTAACTCAACTATATTAAGGTTAAAGGAGTTCATCCTACAATGTCACGTTACACAGGTCCTAAATTTAAATTAAGCCGCCGCCTCGGCATCTCCTTGAGCGGTACCGGCAAAGAATTGAAACGCCCTTTCCCTCCAGGTCAACACGGCCCTGGACAACGTAAGAAACTGTCCGGTTACGGCGTACAATTGCAAGAAAAACAAAAGCTTCGTCACATGTACGGTTTGAACGAGAAGCAATTCCGCAACTTGTTCGACAAAGCTTCCAAGCTGCAAGGTATCGCGGGTGAAAACTTCATGTTCTTGCTCGAAAGCCGTTTGGACAACCTCGTATACCGTTTGGGTCTGTCCAACACCCGTGCAGGCGCTCGTCAGCTCGTCGCTCACGGCCACATTACCGTTAACGGCAAAAAAGTGGACATCCCTTCTTACATCGTTAGCACCGGCGACGTGATCGGTCTTCGCGAAAGAAGCCGCAACCTGTCCGCCGTCAAAGAAGCTTTGGCGAACCGCAACTACTTGCCGGGTTACTTGGAGTTCAACGAAGCCGCCCTGGAAGGTAAATACATTCGTCTTCCTGAGCGCGCCGAGCTTGCCCAAGAAATTGACGAAAAACAAATCGTCGAGTTCTACAGCCGTTAATCCTACATCACACCGAACTGTTCCTTCCGGGAACAGTTCTTTTTTTTTCATTTCCACATAAAGAAATACCTCCGCCCCGCTCGCCATAAAGCGCTTCGGGCACGGAGGTATTTGTATTTATCCCAGCTTAATCCGGGCGAATTTGCGCTTGCCGACCTGTACAATGTCGCCATCGGCCGGGGTGAGCTCGGCATTCGGGTCGTCAACCTTCTGCTCGTTGATCTTCACAGCGCCCTGCTGCACGCTGCGGCGCGCCTCGCTGCCGGACGTCTGCAGACCGAGCGTCACCAGCAGCTTCGCCGCGCGGATGACGCCGTTATCGAGCGCCTCCGCAGGCAGCATCACGTCTTCGATATCATCCGGCAGCGCGCGCTGCTGGAAGACCGTGACGAAGTGGTGCTGCGCCTCATCGGCGGCTTGCTGGCCGTGGTACATCCGCACGAACGTATGCGCCAGGCGCATTTTGGCATCGCGCGGATGAACGGAACCGTCCTCCAGCCCGCTGCGCAGCCGGGCGAGCTCTTCGTTCGACATGTCCGTCGCCAGCTCGTAATATTTAGCCATCAGCTCATCGGGCACTGACATCGCCTTCCCGTAAATTTCGTTCGGCTCTTCGTCGATGCCGATGTAGTTGCCGAGGCTCTTACTCATTTTGTTAACGCCGTCAAGTCCTTCGAGCAGCGGATTCATGATGGCGACCTGGGCAGCCACGCCATATTCCTTTTGCAGCGTACGGCCCATCAACAAGTTGAACTTCTGATCGGTACCGCCGAGCTCGATGTCGCTTTTGAGCGCAACCGAATCGTAGCCTTGCATAAGCGGATAGAAAAACTCGTGAATATGAATCGGCAATCCGGAGCCGTACCGCTTGGAGAAATCATCTCGCTCGAGCATCCGGGCGACCGTCACTTTAGCCGACAATTGCACGACATCGGCGAAATTCAACGGACCAAGCCACTCCGAATTGTAATACAGGTTCGTTTTCGACTTGTCGAGAATTTTATAGATTTGCTTCTGATACGTTTCCGCGTTGCGCTTCACGTCTTCTTCGGTCAGCTGCTTCCGCGTCTCCGACTTGCCGGTCGGGTCGCCGATCCGCCCGGTGAAGTCCCCGATGATGAGCTGCACCTGATGGCCCAGCTCTTGGAATTGACGCAGCTTATGCAGCACCACCGTGTGCCCGACATGAATGTCCGGGGCCGACGGGTCGAGCCCGAGTTTAACGTTTAACGGCTTGCCGGTCGCGACCGAGTCGATCACCTTATTTCTCAATTCGTCCTCCGGTACGATCTCAACGACGCCGCGGCGAATCGTCTCCAGTTGACGATTCACCTCCTCTTGCTGCGCGGACGAAAGTTCCTCCCATTTTGCCATAACGACTGATTCCTCCTAAGAAATAAACTGAACACATAGAAAAAAAAAGCCTTCTCTTCCACAAAGGGACGAGAAGGCTCTGCTCGCGGTACCACCCTAATTAAAGTCAGGCTCTCAAGATCTGCGCCTGAACTTTCACTTCATCTGAATAACGGGGGTCCCCCGATCGGAAGCTACTGGCTCATCGATGGCTCACAACCAACATGAAGCGTTCCCCTCCGCTGCTCCGGACCGTAATTCGATCAAAGACGAGTACCGGTTCGCACCTACCACCGGCTCTCTGGGAGCTTCGTTCTTTGGCCTACTGCTGTCCATCCTGGCATTTGTCCGTATACAATTACCGATTATTTAACCATACAACGGCGGCATTGTCAAACGGGTTCGCCCCGTTTCTCTCATCCAAACGTCATGGAACAGTCATGAAAGCGATACCGCCGCGCGGTGTTCAGCTTGACGCTTTATGCTATAATGAACTAGGAATGTTTTTCTAGATCAGGAGGAACCCGGTTTACATGGAGACGGAGAACAAGACTAGATCTTACAAAACAATAGTACGCGCGACCGGTAAATACACGGTACTGACGATCAAATGGCTTTTCATTACGGGCGTTATTGCCGGTTTTCTGGCCGGCGGCGCCGCATTCGGATATGTAACCGCACTCGTGAAGGACGACCCTGTACGCGATAAAGAAACGATGCTCAAGCAAATGAACGACGACGCCTTGACCGGCTTTGTTTACTTCCGGGACGATACGGTCGTCGGCCAGCTGCGCACCGAGGAAGACCGGCAGCTCGCCAGCATGAGCGACATTCCTCAGGTCGTGCTGGATGCCGTCTTTGCGATCGAAGATAACAATTTCTACGAGCATATGGGGATCGATATTACCGGGACCGCCCGCGCAGTAGTCCAGAAGCTGCTGAATCAGGATGTGCAAACCGGGGGAAGCACGATTACGCAGCAGCTTGCCCGGCGCGTATTCCTGTCGCTCGACAAAGCGGACAGCCGGAAGGCGAAAGAAATTTTTCTCGCCATGCGCCTGGAACGGCTGATGTCGAAAGACGAAATATTACTTGCTTATCTGAACAAAATCCCTTACGGCAACGGCTCGTCCGGCTACAATGCCTATGGAATCAAGGCTGCGGCCAAAGGGATTTTTAATATCGAGGATTTAAACAAGCTGAACTTGGCGCAAGCCGCCTACTTGGCCGGACTTCCACAGCTGCCAAGCAACTATTCGGCGTTCAACAGCCAGGGCATCTTCGACGGCGCCGCCTTCAAGCGCGCCGTGCAACGTCAGCAGTTGGTGCTTCGCCGCATGCTGGAGGAAGGCAAGATCACCCAGCAGCAGCACGACGAGGCGCTTGCCTTCGATTTAAAGGGTTCGCTCGCCGAACGGGTGAAGAAAGCTTACTCCACTTACCCGTTCTTGATGATCGAAGTGGAGAAGGAAGCGGCGAAAGCGCTGTTGAAGGCGGAGAAGCCGGATCTCGACCCGGAGAAAAACCCGGAAACGTACAACGAAGCTCTGAAGAGCATGCAGGCGCAGCTCAGCCGCGGCGGTTACCACGTCTATACGACGATCGACAAAGATATTTACGAAGAGATGCGTTCCATCGCCCAGAACGAAAAAAACTTCACCCCGGATGACAAGGTGAAGGGGATCGAGCAGGTCGGGGCCGTTATGATCGATAACAAAACCGGAGCGATCCTGAGCATGCTGGAAGGACGGGATTTCTTCAAGGAGCAGTTGAACCACGCGACGCAAGCCTATCGCCAGCCGGGCTCCACCATGAAGCCGATCGCAGCCTTCCTGCCGGCCCTTGAGAAGGGAGCCATTCAGCCGGCTTCCGTCATCGACGACGTGCCGATCATTTTGAAGGACGGCACGAAGGTCGGCTATCACATACCGGAAAACTGGGATGACGGATATCACGGCTTGATCACGGCCCGTACGGCATTAAACCAGTCGTACAACATTCCTGCCATCAAGCTGTTCACCGAAACCGTGGGCATCAAAGAAGCTTGGGCGTTCGCAAGCAAGCTCGGCATCCGTTCCATAACCCCGGACGATTACGTCGCGCAGACGGGCGTTATCGGCGGTTTAAAATACGGCGTATCCGTCAAAGAGCTGACCAACGCTTACGCCACGATAGGCAATGAGGGCGTCTTTAACGAGGCGTTCATGATTCGTAAAATTACCGATTCGAACAACCAGATCATCTATGAGCACGAGAGTAAACCGACAACCGTCTTCTCTCAAGAAACGGCGTACTTGATGACAGATATGATGCGTACCGTCATTACTTCCGGAACGGCAACCGACTTGATGAGCAAGTACAAAAGTTACGGTAAAATTCCGATTGTCGGTAAAACCGGTTCCACCCAGGACGACGCGGACGCTTGGTTTATGGGATATACGCCGGATATTACGCTGGGCGTATGGGCCGGATATGAACTGCCGATCCATAAGCTGAGCAAGAAAACCGGCGGTACGAACCGCGCCAAGAACGTGTGGGCGATGGCCATGAATGCGGCGATCGAGAAACATCCGGAGTTGTTCCCGACCAAGCAATTCAAGCGCCCGCCGAACATCGTCGAAATGACCGTGTCGAGCTTATCCGGCAAACTGCCGAGCGAAGCCGTTTCGGCGGCCGGCAAGCTGACCACCGACATTTTCAACAAGAAATTCGTGCCGACCGATGAAGATAATGTCATGGTGAAACTTCCGATCATTACCTACAACGGTTTGAACTACATAGCGCAACCATCTACACCGGCGGAGTTCGTGCAGGAGAAGACGGTGATCAAACGCGAAAAGTCGTTAAATCAGCTGTTCAAAGAAATCGGGGAAATTATGAGCCGGATGCCGCAAGACCGCAAGCGCAGCATCGATTTCTACAAGCCTAGAGACTTTGACGAGGACGCCCCGTCGGAAACCGATCCGAGAACCGACGACGGCAAACCGCCGGTGCCGCCGACAACCGTTGTCGCCACCCACTCCGGCGAAACAAGCGTCATCACGTTCCAAGCGAGCGAAAGCGCGGATACGGTCGGATACCGGTTGTACCGTTCTACCAATAACGGCAATTATCAAAGGGTCGCGGGGAAAGTCGTCCTCGCCGGAGCGGAGACGAAATTCACCGACCACATCGCTACGGGACTGCACGGCTACTATGTCACCGCGGTCGATGTGGCGGGTCACGAATCGCCGCCGAGCAAGGCCGCCTTCACGGACGGCACAGCGATGGAACTGCTCTTCCTGAATCCGGATAGCGGCGACCCGCTTGCTTCAACAGAAGGCGCAAAACCAGGCGAGTCAGGCGAATCGAAGCCCGGCAGCACGAACGGGGCTACCGCAGCCAAAACAGCTCCCGCCGCTCCTTCCGGTCTAGCCGCCAAGTCGACCGGCGGCGGTATCGAGTTAAACTGGAAAGCGAACGCCGATAAAGACAAAGTAAAATCGTACACCGTATATTACAGCGAGAAGGAAGACGGAAAGTTCGAGAAAATCGGCACGGTTACGGGAGCCACCCAGTTCCGCTATTATGCCGTATCGTTCGATGGGTTTTATCGCATCACGGCAACCAATGAATACGGCGAGTCTAAGCCTTCAGCGACCGTGAAGTATGTGAAATAGTGCAAAAAAACGTCCGGCAGCCGGACGTTTTTTTGCACCCATTTCCCTCACTTATAACGTTAGGTAAATTGACAGACACCTCACTCCCCTACTACAATAAGACTAAAACCTGCAATCATCTGTTAAGCGATGAACGTTCGGTTTTCGGGAGGGTTCATATGCATATTGTACTGCTTAAGCATTTCGCGTTCGACGACGCTTCGGTTATACTCGCTTGGGCGGAGCAAGAAGGCTGTCAGACGACTGTGTTGTTCCCGCCTGACGGGATCGCGCTGCCCCGTATGGACGATTTTGACTGGCTCATCATTCTCGGGGGGCCGATGAGCGCCTACGACAAGGAGGACTGGCTGCAGCAAGAGAAGCGATTCATCCGTTCGGCCGTTGATCACGGTAAACACGTGTTAGGTATTTGCTTAGGAGCCCAAATGCTGGCTGAGGCGCTCGGCGGCAAGGTGTATCGGAACGAACAGAAGGAGATCGGATGGCATCCCGTGACCCGTACGCGCGCTGCACACCGTTTATTCGAAGATGTGCCTGCCTCCTTTCACTCGTTTCATTGGCATGGGGATTGCTTCGACTTACCGGAGGGCGCGCTGTCCCTCGCCTATTCGGATGCTTGCAGGCATCAAGCCTTCGCCTACGGGGAGCGGGTGCTTGGGCTGCAGTTCCATTTGGAGACAACGCCTTCCTGCCTGGCCATGATGCTCGACCGTTGGCAAGACGAGCTGAGCGATGCCCCGTTCATTCAAACGGCAGACCGCATTCGTCAAGAAGCACACCGCAGTGAGGAGTCGTTCCGCATCCTGCGGCACATTCTCGACCGTTTCGCGGCCATTCGCACGATAGCTAACCGATAGCCCCCAATGCGGATGCATATAAAAAAAGACAGCGGACTCTCAGGCCCGCTGTCTTTCTTTTTGTTCGAATTAATCTTCAATCGTCGACAGGTCGCCTGTCGGCAAGTTCAGCTCCCATGCTTTCAACACGCGGCGCATGATTTTGCCGCTGCGGGTTTTGGGCAGTTTGTCTTTAAATTCAATCTCGCGCGGAGCGGCGTGAGCGGACAATCCTTCTTTGACGAATTTGGAGATGTCGGCTTTCAATTCGTCGGAAGGCGTATACCCTTCGCGCAGCGCGATGAACGCTTTGATAATTTCCCCGCGCATCGCATCCGGCTTCCCGATAACGCCCGCTTCGGCTACCGCCGGATGTTCCACCAGCTTGCTCTCCACCTCGAACGGACCCACGCGCTCGCCCGCCGTGTTAATGACGTCGTCGATCCGGCCTTGGAACCAGAAGTATCCGTCCGCGTCCATATAAGCGGAATCCCCGGAGATGTACCAGCCGGCAATACGGAAGTATTCTTCGAACTTCGCCGGGTTCTTCCAGATTTTGCGCATCATGGAAGGCCAAGGCGTCTTAATGGCCAAGTTGCCCATCCGGTATGGAGGCAGCTCGTTGCCCGCATCGTCGATGATCGCCGCTTCTATGCCCGGCAGCGGTTTGCCCATGGAGCCCGGGCGAATCGTCATCGCCGGATAATTGCAGATCAATTGGGCGCCGGTCTCGGTCATCCACCAAGTGTCGTGAATACGCTGACCGTATACTTTAAGCCCCCAACGGACGACCTCGGGATTCAACGGCTCGCCGACGCTCAGTACGTGACGCAGCGAGGACAAGTCGAATTGTTTCACGGCTTCGTCGCCGGCGCCCATCAGCATGCGGAACGCGGTGGGCGCGCTATACCAGACGGATACTTTATACCGTTGAATCGTATTGTACCAATCTTGCGGGCTGAAGCGTCCGCCGCGGATCACATTCGTCGCGCCGTTCAGCCACGGAGCGAAAATGCCGTACGACGTTCCCGTCACCCAGCCTGGATCGGCCGTACACCAGTACACGTCCTGTTCCTGCAAATCGAGCACGACGCGGCCCGTATAATAGTGCTGAATCATTGCGTTATGGACGTGATAGACGCCTTTGGGCTTGCCCGTGGAACCGGAGGTGTAATGAATGAGCAGCCCGTCTTCACGGTCTACCCACTCAAGCTCCAATTCTTCGGAAGCGGCAGCCATCTCTTTGTGGAAATCTACTTGCCCTTCGCCCAATTGCAAGTCTTGGCCGACCAAAATGACATGCTTCAAATTCGGAAGCTGATCCACCGGTACGCGCGAAAGCTGAGACGGAGTAGTAACGATCGCCACAGCCTCGCTATCCTCCAGACGGTCCCGGACAGCCGTTTCCATGAAAGCTTCGAACAACGGTCCGACGATCGCCCCTATTTTAATCGACCCGAGCAAAGCGAAATACAATTCCGGCGTTCTCGGCATAAAGATGAACACCCGATCGCCCTTCCCCACGCCCAGCTTGCGCAGAACGTTGCCGAAGCGGTTGGATTGGAGCTTCATGTCGTGATAGGTGTACTGCTCGTCGCGGCGATCGTCGCTGTAATACAACGCCACTTTATTTTTTCGTTCGGAGTTCGCATGGCGGTCAATGGCTTCGTGGGCCATGTTGACTTTGCCCGTTTGGGCCCAGCTAAACGTCTGTTCGATCGTTTCCCAGCTAAAACCGGCACGTTCTTCTTCGTAATTTTTCATATTCGAAGTTGTTGCTACAGGTGCAATGCTTTCTACACTTGCTTGATCCATGCCACTTACCTCCCGAAATTATTCGTATTTATTTATATAAAACGCTTTCATTAGACATCTGATATTATACCACAACATCTTTCTATTCGCCTATTTATTTGTTATGCTTAACAGAGAATGTCGGAGGGGAGAAACCGCTCACAAATGGAACACCTTAAAATCTATCACTCCTTTACTATCCCGTATCAGGACACGGAAATCGTCGTTGAAGGCCCTGTATCTCCCGAGCGTCTGCGGGGCTATTCGATGCATCCGGACCTCGATGCGTTTCGCCGTCCGAAGGAACAGTTCGTGGCCCTGGTGGAGATCGCGGAGCTTCCGGAAGGACGTATTATTCTGGCCCGCCATGCGGAGCAGATCGTCGGGTACGTCACGTTCCATTACCCGGACGAACTGGAACGATGGTCGGAAGGCGGAATGAAAGACCTGATTGAGCTGGGAGCCATTGAAGTGGCCGACGATTACCGCGGTATCGGCCTCGGCAAGAAAATGATCCGGCTCGCCTTCGAGGACGAACAATTGGAGAATGTCATTACCTTTACGACCGAGTATTATTGGCACTGGGATTTGGAGAAAAGCGGGCTTACCGTGTGGCAATATCGCGACATGATGGAGAAGTTGATGAAAAGTGTCGACATGGTCTGGTATGCAACCGACGACCCGGAAATCTGTTCTCACCCGGCTAACTGCTTGATGGTGCGTATCGGCAAAAACGTACCGCTGTCCTCCGTCGAGAAATTCGATCGGGTCCGTTTCCGGCAGCGGTTCATGTACTGATGGGGGCGCAAGAGGATGAAACCGAATGCCATATTTATTTACAATGAGCGGGAAACCGCGTACCGTTTTAATGATAGTCACCCTTTTAATCAAAAAAGACTGCATCTGACCGTCGATTTGTTGAAAAAATCGGGCACTTTGCCCGCTTCCTGTATACGCATGCCGGCTTCCGCCGATGAAGGGCTGCTGCGGCTCATCCATTCGCAAGAATATATCGACGCAGTCAAAGGTCTAAGCGCGGCTGCTCCGGCGCCGCAGTGGCTGGATAAAGCAAGCATGTACGGCCTCGATACGGAAGACACGCCGTTCTTCCCGAACATGCACGACATCACGCTCGGTGTCGTGGGCGGGTCGATTCACGCTGTCGATGCGGTCATGTCCGGGGCATCGCTGCATGCCCTGCATCTGGGCGGCGGGCTGCATCATGCGCTACCGAGCAAGGGCGCCGGATTTTGCGTCTATAACGACGCGGCCGTAGCGATCGCTCACGCTAAGGCGGCTTACGGTGCCAGGGTGTTGTACATCGACACCGACGTGCATCACGGCGACGGCGTGCAGTGGTGCTTTTATACCGATCCTGACGTATGTACGTTTTCGATTCATGAAACGGGCAAGTATTTGTTTCCGGGCACCGGAGCGGCGAACGAACGTGGAGACGGTTCCGGCTTCGGCACTTCCGTAAACGTTCCCATGGAACCGTTTACGGAAGACGAATCGTGGCTTGAATGCTTCGAAGAGGTGCTGAATCGCACGATCGCCCAGTTCAAGCCCGACCTGATCGTGTCGCAGCACGGCTGCGACGCCCATGCGTACGACCCGCTCGCCCACATTCATTGCAGCATGGAAATTTTCCGTGCGATGCCGCGAATCATCCACGGCCTGGCCCACACCTATTGCGGTGGACGCTGGGTTGCGCTTGGCGGAGGCGGTTACGATATTTGGCGGGTGGTGCCGCGCGCCTGGAGCTTGCTGTGGCTGGAGATGAGCGACCATCCACTGCGGGACCGGCTTCTAGCGGAGCCCTCCCTCACCCTGCCGAAAGCTTGGATTGACGCATGGCAGCCGCTGAGTGAAGAAGTCCTCCCACACACGTGGCTCGACCCTGTAGACACCTGGGAACCGATGCCGCGCCGTGCAGAAATCGAAGCCAAGAATCGCCAAACGGTGGAAGTGTCAACGCTTTATTTAGCTTAGCTCGAGGACGCAGCCCTAGCGAATGCGCGTGAGATATCCTTTTTTCTGAACTAACTGGCCATTATGCGTAACAACTTTTTCTTAATAATAAACGTGAACAAGGTGGGGTAGTTATTGCAAAAGATCTTAGCATTACTACGATTTTTGGCTGGCATACTATGCTTAATCCTTGGCGTTTATGGTTACATGTGGTGGAATACGCTTTTGAAAGAGAGCGGAGGACCCGATCAAGGCAGTGGGATTATAATGGTCGTACCGAATTTCATTGCCATGTTTTTAGTTGTCATCGGATTAGTTTCCTTAAGTCAAGGAATGATTAGACTACTAAAAAAAGGCGTCACGTGACAGATACTTCTGCGGAAATCTAATGGAGCCTAAAAAGACTTCTATAAAGTATTTGTGGTATCTGGTACGATATTTAGGAGGATTTGGCCACCTATAGGCGTATCTCTAACAGAAATGAGGCGCTCCATATTTTTGGCACTGAGCACTTGATGATAATTCAACCTGCCGAAATGGCAGGTTTTTTTTGCGTACATTTGAACTTGGAGAAAAATTCGAGTGGCTGGAGAAGCCGTATATCCGGGTAAAAAAGTAAACCACCTATTTTACGGCGGTCCGCAACATTCCAGGTCGGCGCAGCGTTTATTGGTTTAGATCTGAAATATTAAGGATTCAACTACTTTTATCCAAAGGAAGAGAGCCATGATGTCAATACGATTAAAACGCAGTTTGAGCGCTCTGCTCGTCGGAATCACGGTTACATGTACGTTACCCCCTCTTGGCGCGGATGCCGCGGCCCCTGCCCTTCAGGCAACCGTCCCTTCATTTCCCGTCACCGTTAACGGCACCGTACTCGATGTCACGCACGCCGCCTACCCGCTGCTGCTATATCGGGATATCACTTATTTCCCGATGACCTGGAACAACACAACGGCGCTAGGGTTATCCGTCGCCTGGGATCCGGTTAACGGCTTGTCGCTAAGCAAGAAAGCCGGCTGTGAGCCGGTCCGTCAAGATTTGACTGCCGTGCGTAATGATAAGACGAAGCAGGAACCGGTTATGTTGGCGCCGTTTCCCGTTACCGTGAACGGTCAGAAAGTCGATAACACGCAGGAGCCTTACCCCGTTCTGCTATACCGAAACATGACCTATTTCCCCATGACATGGCGCTTCACCCACGACGCGTTCGGCTGGACGACGAGCTGGACGACCGGCCAAGGCTTCGGCCTTCAAGCTTGCGGCAGCGGAGCCGACGTACAAGCGAAACAAGCCGACGCGCTCAACCTTGCCAATGGCGGACAGTTAGCCGTACAGGGCGACTGGCTCTACATGAACCCCGCTCAGCAATACAGCGGACCGAATCAGCTTGTCAAAAAGCGCATGGACGGGTCCGGCGAGGTCAAGCTGGCCGATGACAACGCAAGGTACATCCAGCTTGCGGACGATTGGATCTATTACACGTCCTCAAGCCCCGACATGAAACAAATGGACGGTATTCTGAAAATTAAACCTGACGGATCTCAGCGCACCGTCATTTCTGCGGCTCCCGCGAACCGGATGTGGGTAGCCGGTGAGCGGATTTACTACACCCGTCTCGCCTTCAAAGCCATGGAAGGCGTAACCGGAGGCGGTTATTATTCCGCAACCGGTATCCACAGCATGAACAAGGATGGCACGGACGATACCGAGCTCGTCGGCGGCAGCGGCGAATTTGACTTTTTCATCCACGATGACCGGATTTATTTCCTTATGCAGGAGTCGGAAACCGGACCTTCGAACTTGTATGTGATGTCGACCGACGGCACACAGCGGACAAAGCTCGCCGAAGGCGTATCCAGGCTGTCCGTTCTCGACGGATGGCTGTTTTATGTCAAGAACGGCATGCAACTGAATAAGCTGAGTCTGGACGGCAAGGTCGATATTCCCCTCCTCACATCGGACCAGTTGATTTCGGGACTGCATTACCGTCAAGGCTGGCTCTATTTCATTCATGGCTCCTTTGGAATCATGGGCTCCGCTTCGATTGAAAAGATGCGGATTGATGGAACGGAGCGCAGCTCGCTCGTTCACGCAAGGGCGACCTCTCTATATTTGGTCGATGACGATACCCTCTATTTCCCGCAATCCTACATGGGCGACAACAGGCTGGAACGATTCGAGCTGACACCCTAATTGGCGATAAAGCGCCATTCTGCGCCTCCTGAAGAACGAAGATCGGCCGCTAGCTTCACGTTTCTGATCAGGTCCTTCAGGAGGCCTTTTTTGGCCTTAACCCGAGTAGACGCACAAAACCCGCAACCAAAGGCTGCGGGTTCGAAGCTGAGATGCGATTAAAATTGAATTTTCGACTCGAGGAACGCTTTCAGCTCGCTGATCGGCATCCGCGTTTGTTCCATCGTGTCGCGATCGCGAACGGTCACTTGACCGTCCGTCTCCGATTCGAAGTCATAGGTGATGCAGAACGGAGTTCCGATCTCGTCGTGGCGGCGGTACCGTTTACCGATCGAACCGGCCTCATCGTAGTCGACCAAATAATGCTTGGCAAGATCCGCGAACACTTGGTGGGCCCCATCGGACAGCTTCTTCGACAACGGGAAGATCGCCGCTTTGTAAGGCGCCAGCGCCGGATGCAAATGCAGGACTGTCCGGCTGTCGTCGCCTTCCAACTGCTGCTCTTCATAAGCGTCGATCAAGAATGCGAGCGTCACGCGGTCCGCACCGAGCGAAGGCTCGATACAGTATGGAATGTAACGTTCATTCGTTTCTTGCTCGATATAGTTGAAATCTTCGCCGGAATGCGTCATATGCTGCTTCAGATCGTAATCGGTACGGTCAGCGATGCCCCACAACTCGCCCCAGCCGAACGGGAACTTGTATTCGATATCGGTTGTCGCGTTGCTGTAGTGCGACAGCTCGTCGTCGGAGTGATCGCGCAAGCGGATGCTGTCTTCTTTAATGCCGAGGGCTAGCAACCAGTCGCGGCAGTAGGCGCGCCAGTACTCGAACCATTGCATGTCCTCGCCCGGCTTGCAGAAAAATTCAAGCTCCATTTGCTCGAATTCGCGTGTCCGGAACGTGAAGTTGCCCGGCGTAATTTCGTTCCGGAAGCTTTTACCGATTTGGCCGATCCCGAACGGCAGTTTCTTGCGCATGGTACGTTGAACGTTCTTGAAGTTCACGAAGATGCCTTGCGCCGTTTCCGGACGCATGTACACCACGTTGGCGCTGGACTCGGTAACGCCTTGGAACGTTTTGAACATCAGGTTAAATTGGCGAATTTCCGTATAATCCAAAGCGCCGCAATCCGGGCAAACGATCTTATGCTCGGCGATCAGCTTCTCCATATCGGCGAACGACAGGCCGTCGACGATCATTTCGATGCCCTTCGCGTTGAGCGCGTTCTCGATCAATTTATCGGCGCGATGCCGCACTTTACATTGCTTGCAATCGATCATCGGGTCGTTAAAGTTACCGACGTGACCGGAAGCGACCCAAGCTTGCGGATTCATCAAAATCGCCGCATCCAAACCAACGTTATAAGGCGATTCTTGAATAAATTTTTTCCACCAGGCGCGTTTGATATTGTTTTTCAATTCCACGCCGAGCGGACCGTAGTCCCATGTATTGGCCAAGCCGCCGTAAATTTCGGAGCCCGGAAAAATAAAGCCGCGGTGTTTCGCCAAAGCGACGAGTTGATCCATTGTTACAGAAGACATAAGTTTGTTACTCTCCTTCTATGTATAATTCTCGGTCAGCCTTGCAATCGTTTCAGCATCCCGTCCACGATTTGGAAAGAATGATCCGAAGCCATCAACGTGAATTCGGCAAAATTGACATGCGCCGAACCGTCCGCCTTATCGGACATCGAGCGGATCACGACGAACGGCACCCCGTTCATCGAGCACACCTGTGCAACCGCGGCGCCCTCCATCTCGACGCAAGCGCCCTGCAGCTCGCCGTACAGCCCTGCTACCGTCTCGCGGCTGGCGATGAATTGGTCGCCGGATAACACTCGCCCTTCGAGCACGCGCTCACCGAACAGCTCCCGGCTCACTTCCGCCGCAAGTTTACGCAGCGACCCGTCGGCGGCGAACAGCGAGGTCGCCTCGTACGGAATAGTGCCCCGCGGAAAGCCAAGCGCCGTCACGTCCATATCGTGCTGTAAACATTCCGAGGAAACGACGATATCCCCTACGTTCAAGGAGGGGTCCACCGCCCCCGCAACGCCGGTGAAAATAACCGCCTGCACGCCGAACGTATCGATCAAGAGCTGCGTCGTCACGGCAGCATTCACTTTGCCGACGCCGGATTTGCACAGCACGACGGGTTGCCCGTGGAAACGGCCCTCATAGAACGTGATTCCGGCTTTTACCGTTTCGCGCGTCTCGGTCAGATGTTCGTGGAATTTGTCGATTTCCTCTTTCATGGCGCCGATGACGCCAATCTTATCGTAAACCAAAATCAGTTGCCTCCTTTTACAAAAAGAAGTGGCTCATATCAACGATGAGCCACCGAATTTCTATGAATGACCTCATGCGGCAAAATCACTTGCGATAACTCCGAAGCGTCCTTCGTTTCCTTGTTCATCAGCTTCGTCAGCAATCGCATCGCCACCGCGCCGATATCGTACATCGGCTGCGCCACCGTTGTCAGCTGCGGCCGAACCATCGAAGCCATCCGGATATTGTCCACGCTGATAACCGATACATCCTCCGGGACCTTGACGCCGTTATCCTGCAGCGTGTGGATGGCGCCGATCGCCATCTCGTCCGTCGCTGCGAATATCGCCGTCGGCCGCGGATCAAGCGTTAAGAAATATTTCGTCACTTCAAGCCCGGATTCGTAACGGTAATTGCCGACTCGCACATAGTCTTCGCGAAGCGGAATACCCGCTTCCTCCAGCGCTCTCTTGTATCCTTGGTAACGCGCGAAGCCGTTGGCCGGATCCTGCAAATGCCCGGAAATCATCGCAATGTCACGATGGCCTTGTCCGATTAATGTCGCCACGGCATCATACGCTGCTTTCTCGTGATCGATATCGACGGAAGGAAGCTTCCGCTGCTCGTCCGCCGTTGCGCAAAGCACGACCGGCACCGAGGACGTTTTGAACGCTTGCACGTGTTCTTCCGTCACTGCGCCGCCCATGAACAATAGCCCGTCCACCTGCTTCTCCAGAAGCGTGTTGATGACGCGGATCTCTTTCTCTTTCTTCTTGTCCGCGTTGCAAAGAATAATATTATAATGGTACATGTTGGCGATATCTTCGATCCCTCTCGCCACTTCCGAAAAGATGGAGTTGGAAATATCGGGAATGACCACGCCGACGGTCGTTGTTTTCTTGCTGGCGAGTCCACGTGCAACGGCGTTCGGACGGTATCCCAAGCGTTCGATCGCTTCAAATACTTTCTTGCGCGTTTGCGGTTTCACATTCGGATTGTTGTTGACAACCCTCGAGACGGTTGCCATGGAAACGCCTGCTTCTCTGGCTACATCATAAATTGTCACAGTCACGGCCATTCTCTCCATTGTAATTTAAAGTATAATGCGATCAGGTCATTTAGCCTTATCATACGACAAAATGCCGGGTTACGCAACGAATTTGGGCTTACGCTTGTGTTTATAGTATCAAATTTATGCCAAAAAAGCCAACTGCGAAGCAGTGGCTTTCAAAAATCTTGCACCGTTAGCGAATGCTTGGCAATCTGCGACAGGCGTTTGCGCAGATCTTCGATCCACGGCCCGTCCTGCAGCGATTGGGCGAGCAGCAGCAAATCGAGCAGTTCGTTAATCCGCTCCTCTATGATCACTTCGATCGCATCCGAGGCGCGTTTTTTCTCCGTCACTTTCATCATCAGATAAGCGATCTCGCTAATTTCGTTAAAATTCACCTGCTGCTTCTCAGGCTTGCCTCCAAGCGTTCCGATCAATCCGGTTAACTCGGGCTTCACTTCGGCAAACACTTCGCTCCGGTTACAGGAGTCGCATGAATGAATAGGCACGTTATCGATTTCAACTTTATTCTGATAGATAACCGTGCGGAGCCTGATATTCATCGATTTCCCGCATTTGCATAACTTCACCAACAATACCACTCCTTCTGGCGGCACACCCAACCTTACATGAGAACATGGCGACACAAGAAGCCTAGCCGGCTTTCCTGGTCCGATAAATAGAAATATTCTACCTTCGTTCATATTCTCCTGCCGCTCGAAGTCTAGCAATTATTAGCAGTCGTTACGCCGTTCGAAAAACCGCGCTACGCTTGGAATGGAAGCGGTCAACATGGCAAGCGCAGCCCCGATCGCATCATTGCGGAGATCCATCACATCCGGGGTGCGTCCCGGTACGAACAGCTGATGGAATTCGTCCGTTACGCCGTAGCCGATGCACATCAGGACGACGAGAAGCTTCGTGCGCCAGCTTAGCCGTCTTGGTCGAAGCCCCCATAAATACGTCAGCGCCAGTCCGTAATAGGATACGAAATGGCCCCAATCGAAGCCTTCCATAAAGGGGATCCAAATGCGAATTTGGTCCAGCCAGCCGCCTAAATCGTCGCCCGTTCGGGACGAAAAATAATAAATGGCCGCCATCCCTAGGACGGAGGGCAGCCATCGAAGCCATACATTCATTTCGCTATTTCCCCTGCTCTTTTATTTCTGTGAGAAGCTCGCCAATACGTCCACGAACGCTTTCGTAAACGCCGGCAGATCGGGCGGTCTGCGACCGGATACGATGTGACGGTCAACCACGACTTCCTCGTCGACCCAAGTAGCTCCCGCGTTCTCCAGATCGTCCCTGATGCCCGGTGTCGACGTCATCGTGTATCCTTGGCAAATTTTCGCCGAAGCAAGCACCCAGCCTGCATGGCAAATGTGCGCGATCGGCTTCTGCGCCTCATGAAATTCTCGCGTCAGCCGCAGAACGGACGCATAGCGGCGCAGCTTGTCCGGCGCCCAGCCGCCAGGCACGTACAAGCCGATATAGTCTTCGGACTTCACCTCGTCAAGCGCGTACACCGTCGTTAACGGCACGCCGTATTTCCCATGATAGACCTGATTCGCCTTCGGGCCTGCCAAATGCACCTCGGCGCCGGCTTCCCGCAAGCGAAGCACGGGGTACCACATCTCCAAATCCTCAAATTCTTCGTCCACGAAGGCAAGCACTTTGTAACCTTTCAGTTCCATGGTCCGCGACTCCTTTCCTGTTCTGAGCTTGAATAATGGATGTTTCGCTTCTAATCGCCTACCCGTTCAAAAGCAGCCGCTTGCGGGCCGCGAGTTATCCGACTCTGACGGCTTCGGCCCTTTCGACGCCGCGGCAATCCCCGTCTCCCAATAACGTCCAAGCACCTGCAGCACGGCGGTGCTGCTTGGACAGGCCGCAAGCTCCTGCCAAATTGTCGAGGCTTCGCTTTGACGGCTTTGAATCAGACTGTTCTTCACATGCAGAATCGACGACACCGACATGCTCAGCTCGGTTATGCCGAGGGCAATCCAGATCGGGAGCGCGCGCACGTCGCCCGCCATCTCGCCGCAGACGCTGATGTGCGTGCCGAACCGTTTGGCGTTATCCACCGTTATTTTCAGCATCCTCAGCACAGCCGGATGAAACGGGTCGTACAAATGCGCGACCTGCTCGTTCATCCGGTCGACCGCGAGCACATATTGCACCAAATCGTTCGTACCGATGCTGAAAAAATCGACTTCCTTGGCAAGCAAGTCCGAAATCATGACCGCTGCCGGAAGCTCGATCATGATGCCGACCGGCACGTCTGCACGAAAAGCGACGTTCGCCTCCGCCAGCTCGGCTTTTACCTCGTTCAATACGTCGTTCGCCCTGCGAAGCTCGTCAAGCGAGGAGATCATCGGGTACATGATCTTGATGTTGCCGTAATGGCTGGCCCGCAAAATTGCGCGAAGCTGCGTTTTGAACAGATCGGTTCGATCCAGCATGATCCGGATCGCACGGTATCCGAGCGAAGGGTTTTCCTCCTCCGGCAGCTCCAGATAATCCAGATGCTTATCACCGCCGATGTCAAGCGTTCGAATGACAAGCGGTTTGCCGTTCAGACGCTCCGCCACCTCGCGGTACACGACGAATTGCTCTTCCTCCTCCGGGAAGCTGGTGCGGTTCATGTACAGAAATTCGGTGCGGAACAACCCGACGCCGGAAGTGCCCTTGGCGATCGCTTGCTCCAGCTCCTTGATCGAGCTGATATTGGCGGCAAGGTTCATGGTCATGCCGTCTTCCGTTTGCGACGGAATGTCGGCTAATTGAAGCAGCAGCTCTTGCTGCGCTTTCCACGTTTCCCGCCGCTGCCGATACCGTTCGATCTCTTGCTCCGGAGGGTTGACGAATACGAGGCCCTCGTCGCCGTCGATGATTAAATAATCGCCCGTTTGGATCGGCGTGGACAGCTTCCCTTCCACGCCCAGCACATAAGGAACGCCCATTGCCCGGGCCATGATGGCCACATGCGATGTTTTGCCGCCCATCATCGTAACCAGCCCGAGCGTCTGGTTGACGTCGAGGTGCACCATTTGGGACGGAATAAGCTCCTTCGCGACGAGCACGTAAGGTTCGTCCTTCGGCGGCAGCGTTTCTTCCAGCGCGCCGAGCAGGTGCTTGAGGAGACGGTTGCCGACATCCTTGATGTCAAGCGCCCGTTCCTTCATGTACCCGTCGTCCAGCAGATCGAACATATTGACGAATTTTTCGATCGTTTCCTTCACGGCCACTTCCGCCGCTTTATATTGACGCTGCATAATACCCTGGACCTCGTTCATGAATACCGGATCTTCCAGGATGGCCAAATGCGCGTCGAAAATTTGTGTCTGCTCTTCACCCAGCACGCTGACGAATTCTTGCTTGATTTGCTCGATCTCATCCTTGGAGTGCCGGATGCCGTCATACAATCGTTCGAATTCGTACGCCAGGTCGGCGACATCAATCAACTTGTCGGGAAAGTCCCATTCCCAGGTCGGAATGACGAAAGCCCTGCCCATCGCAATGCCGGATGAAGCTCCGATCCCCCTAACCAAAAACGTTCCCTCCCCTTACGACTGTTGTGGCGGTATCTTTAAGAACGACCGACATGACCGAAGCCTGGCCTTTCTTCACCGCTTTATATGGTGCAAAGCTCCATGATTTGACCGCATCCGTATTCGTGATCAGCATCGGCGTAGCCAGCGATTTGCTGCCCTTCTTCACCTTCTGCAGATTGAACCGGACAAGCAGTTGTCCCGTTTCCACCTGATCGCCTTCTTTCACATAGCAAGTGAAATACTTGCCCTGCAGCTGCGCCGTATCGATCCCGATATGCAGCAGCACCTGCAGTCCTTGCTCCGTCTCGATGCCCAGCGCATGAAGCGTCGGATACACGTGAATGATGCGCCCGGCGATTGGGGCAACGAGCTCGCCCTTATCCGGGATGAACGCGACGCCGTTACCGACGATTTTGCCGGCGAAAATTTTATCAGGAACGTCTTCGAGCGCGATCATACGTCCTTGCATCGGCGAGCTGAACAGCACCTGACGAATATCCTTGCGCAGCACCTTGTTGATTTCTTCGCGAATAAGCTCGGAGTACGTGCCGAACACGACCTGCACATTGCCGCCGCCAAGACGGATGACGCCCGCCGCACCGAGATGCCGCAGCGCGGACGTATCCATCAGCTTATCGTTCTCGAGCGTTATGCGCAGGCGGGTGATGCACGCTTCCAGATTTTTAATGTTGTTCTTCCCGCCGAGCGCCTCCAATATGAGCGGCGAACGGTAAGGGATGTCGCCGGCCCATTCTTCCAGCTGCGAACCTTCCTCGCGACCGGGCGTCGGGATGCGGAATCGGCGAATCGCCCAACGGAAAAGCACATAATACACGACGCCGTAAGCAAGCCCGACCGGAATGAGCAGGAGCCCGTTCGTGGACAGGTGCAGATTGATCAGAAAATCGATCGCGCCGGCCGAGTAAGAGAAGCCGTGATGAATGCCAAGCGAATAAGCGATCCACATGGACAAACCGGACAATAAGGCATGAATGAAGAACAAGTAGGGCGCTACGAATAAAAACGCAAATTCAATCGGTTCCGTCACACCCGTTAAGAAGCAAGCGAACGCGGCGGTCAAAAACGTCGCCCGAATTTTCGGCTTCAAATCTTCGCGCGCTTCTTGAATGATGGCTAGGGCGATGGCCGGAAGCGCAAACATCATAATCGGGTACAATCCTGCCATGTAAATGCCTGCCGTCGGGTCGCCCGCGAAAAACCTCGGCAAATCGCCGAATACCGGCTGTCCGTTGTTCCCGTAAGCGCCCAATTGAAACCAGAAAAAATTGTTGAACACGTGGTGCAGACCGGAAGGCACTAATAAACGATGGATGATTCCGTACAAAAAGGTGCCGAACCCGCCCCAACTGAGCAGCATATCGGTCAGCTTCTGCATCCCCAGATTCATGAGCGGCCCGATTTGAATCATAAGCAGGACGAGCACGAAGACGGCCGGTCCCATAAATAGCGGAACCAAACGAGGTCCACCGAAAAATTGTATGGCCTCAGGCAGCTGAATATGTTTGACGCGGTGATAAATCACGGCCGCAATCAGTCCGATCAATATCCCCCCGGGGACGCCCAGTTGAAACGTCTCACCCAGATAACGCTGCAGCGTCTCCGCGAACATATAATGTCCGATCAGAGCGGTCATCCCGGCGATGCCGGCGCTTTCGGTCAACCCGAGCGCCACCCCGACGGCAAATATCATAGGGAGATATGTAAATATGATCGTGCCGAACGCAGTGAAGATTTCACCGATCCGGGGCATATACATCTGATCCCAAGGCAGCGATCCGAGACGCAGCATAATGGCCGCAACGGGCAATGTGATGGTCGGCAGCATCAACGATCGTCCGAGCTGCTGCAAATTTCCCATCCAGTTCAAAACGTGTCGCTCCCCCTTCCAATTTACCGTAACTTGACTCGCACTATTTGATGGTAAGCGCTAACCCGGTATTTGTCAAACAACCATTTGCCTTGAAAAAGCGCATAAAGGCGAGCCTTTCGGCCCGCCCATTCGCTTACGAGAACAGTTCAATTTAGAACTGGTATCTGTTCATGCCGCTTGCGCCCATACCGTATTGGCTTTGCGCGGGTTGCGTAGAATCGGAACGCAGATAAGCGTCATGACCTTGTTGGTTGCCGCGGTAGCTTGCCGTATGGTAAGACTGCGGGCTTTGGTTTTGGAATTGCGAATAAGAAGCGCCCGTACCCATTTGCTGCTGGTTGCTGTTTATGCCTGTGGAAAACGAAGACGTATAGGGGCTGTTCGCGTAGGAGCTTGCGCCGATACCGTACTGGCTTTGAGCCGTTTGGGTAGAATCGGAACGCAGGTACGCGTCGTGACCCGGCTGATCGCCGCGGTAGCCCGCCGTGTGGAACGATTGAGCGCTTTGATACTGGTTGTTCGGTTGGTTGGCTTGGAAGGCGTTCGAGCCAAACGATGTCGATGTGTACGCGCTGTTGTTGATGCCGCTCGCAGCGCCTATTCCATATTGGCTTTGTGCGGGCTGCGTGGAGTCGGAACGCAGGTAGGCGTCATGACCTTGTTGGTTGCCGCGGTAGCTTGCCGTATGGTAAGCTTGCGGGCTTTGCTGTTGCGAGTAAGAAGATGCGAATTGCTGCTGATTGTTCACGAATTGCTGCTGATTGTTCATGTTGTTCATACCTGCGTTGAACTGGTTATTCGCGCCCTGATTAATTGACGAGTTGTATTGGGATTGAACGAATCCGACCGGTTGATACTTTGTTTCGTAGCCGCGGTACTGGGAATTCACAATTCCGGAAGCACCTGCTTGATTTTGAAAATTGTTTTGAAATTGGCTGTACATGCGAAATCCTCCTTGGACGGTTTAGGAAGTCTTCCAGAGATAGGCGCTTCGCCGTTCTCATCCGAAAGCCTTTCTTATTGTCTTCAAGGAGGATTTATTTTATTACTCGGATTTATCGTTTTTTCTCGCCGTTTCCCCCGCGAGCGTTGCGTGCGGCATCGACGTTTCTCCGCAACTCGCGGGCCGCATTCTGCGGATCGCTTTGTTTCGTTATCGCGGACACGACAGCCACCCCGTCCGCGCCTGCGCTTACGACGGCCGAAGCATTGCCGCTCTGGATGCCGCCGATGCCGACAAGCGGCAGCTGCGGCCAACGCGCCCGGATCTGCGAGATCAGCGACGTGCCGATCGGTTCGCCGGCATCGCCTTTGGTCATCGTAGCGTATACCGGACCTACGCCTAAATAGTCGGCGCCCTGCGCAACGGCCCACTCCGCCTCTTCCATCGTGCCTGCCGACACGCCTACGATGGCAGCTGGACCGAGCAGTTCGCGCGCGGCGAGGCCGGGCAGGTCGTCCTGGCCGACGTGCACCCCGTCGGCCTCAAGCAGAAGCGCAAGGTCTGCGCGGTCGTTGACAAGGAAAGGGACGCCGTACTCCCGGCACAAAGCCCGGAGCGCGCGTCCCTCTTCCAACGTTTGACGCAGCTGCGCGTTCTTCTCGCGCAGCTGAACGATCGTCACGCCGCCGTCCAACGCGGCTCGTACGGTGGCGAGCGCACTGCCTGCCCCGGCCGGTGACAAATCCGTCACCAGATAAAGCGACAGCAACTCGGATAAGGACTTGGATCTGGTCTGCACTTTATTTTCCTCCGGGCAGCAGGATCGAATCTTCCACTTTGATGCAGCGGTCCATGATGACTTCCAAACCGCCAGCTTTCGCTATTTCCGCCGCTTCCTCATTGTAAACGCCAAGCTGCAGCCACAATACCCGCGATCCGATGCTTACAGCCTCTTCCGCCACCGGGACGACTTGGTCGCTGCGCCGGAACACGTTAACGATGTCCACCTTATCGGGAATGTCCGACAGCGTTGCATAGCACGTTTCCCCGAGAATGGTGCCGTTCACCATCGGGTTGACCGGAATGATCCGATACCCTTTCTTCTGCATCGCCTCCGACACTGTGTAGGAAACCCGATCCGGCTTGTCGGACAGTCCGACGACGGCAATATTTTGCGCCTCGCTCAGCAGTTCTTTAATACGTTCACGCGAAGGATTTTCAAATGCCATGGTTTTCATCCGCTCCTTATACTAAGCTTGATCAAAGCGATAGCTACTTGCTATTGTGATCCCGGGGTCGCTCAGCCATTCGTATAGCTGATCGCTTGGCGCCCCATCGCTTCCCAAACGGCAATAAATTGCGCTTTCTCGATAGGCTGCTTGCTGCGGCCCGAAAGCGGATCGTTCACATACACATACGTCTCGTCATAACCGACCAAGAGTACAGCGTGCTCCATAAACGTCGTTTGGATCGGACCGATCGGCGTATCCCAAACGACCCATTTCTCAGGCACCTGATAATCGATCGTCGTCCAAACCACGGAAGGTATTCCCAGCTGCAACTGCTCTTCCAACTTGGCAAAAGGCTGACGGGTCAAATCGATTGCGCTAGGCACATGAGCCTTCAACTGCGCGAATAAAGCGGTATGGTAAATGCCGAAACCTTTGGCTGCGCCCGTCGGCTCGCCGACAAACCCCGTATTCGGGTTGCCCCAGTAGGCGATCGTGCCGTCCTTGTTATAACGAATCGGCGTTGTGTCGCGCGGCATCTCCGCGGCCAGCTCCAGCTTCGACTTCTCGAGGCCGCGGAATTTCAACAGCATCGTCAAGCTGGTCACCTCGCAGCCTGAAGGCAGCTCCGGCAGCTGGCGAACCATCGGAGCGTCGAGCATTGCGCTTGCCGGCTTGACCGGCTGCGGCGGCACTGCAGCAGCCGGCTCCGGCTGCGCTGCCGCACTGTCCGCGGCGGTTCCGGCTGCGGCGGCTTCCAGACCTGGAGCCGCCGCAAGCGCCCGGAGACCCGGAGTGATCCACGCGTCATGCCCTGTCGCTTTCGCATATAACAAGACGGCGAACACGCCGCTGGCAAACAACAAACCGGCAATCAAAAAGAATGCAAACGTGACTTGAATGCCTTTCCATAATACGGCCATGATGCTCACCGCCTTTGTCGCATACTGATTGGAGCGTCTAGCTGTCTGGGGAAGCTTTCCGTTTTCCTAAACGGATGCGATACGATAGACTACGATTACGCCTGGACCAATTCGATCTGCGCGCCAAGCGACAGCAGATGTTCGAAATACTGCGGATACGATTTAGCCACATGATGAGCGTCATTAATAACGAGTCCTTGCTCCGAACGCAAGCCGACAACCGTCAACGCCATAATGACGCGGTGGTCGTAGTGCGCATTGATTTCCACCCCGCCAGCGACGCCCTGTGGACGTCCATGGACGATGATTTCGCTCTGCCGCTCTTCCACATCTGCACCCGCTTTGCGCAGCTCGTTCACGAAATCGGTAATGCGGTCGCACTCTTTGTAACGCAGGTTCTCGACATTATAAAACCGGGACGTCCCGTCGGCAAATACGGCAGCCGCAACCATCGCCAGCACCGCATCGGTAAAATGGTCGCCGTCGAACTCGCCTGCCTTAAGCGTCTGATTGCCGCGCACATGCACCGTATCGTTCTCGTGCGTCAAATCGACGCCCATCGCGCGAAGCACGTCGATGACGGCGCGTTCGCCCTGCTTGCTCTGTTCGGCGAGTCGCAGCACCGTTACGTCAGAGTGCGTTACCGCCGCGGCCGCCAAGATCGCCGCCGAACCCGGATAATCGCCTTGGACCACATAATTTTGCGGCTTGTATTGCTGCTTGCCCGGAATTTTATAATGCATCAGATCTTCGGAGGCTTCGATCCGAATACCCGCCTGCTCAATAACCTCGAGGGTTTGCCCGACGATGATTTTGGATTTCAAATCATGCAGCACCGTAATTTCCGTGTCTTCCTCGAGCAGCGGCGCTACGAACAGCAGCGAGCTGAGAAATTGCGAGCTGATGTTGCCCGAAACAGTGATTTGTCCGCCGCGCGGCTTGCCGCCGCGAATGGTGATCGGCAGCTTGCCCTCGCGATGCTCGACCTCGACGCCCATCTGCTGCAGCGAATCGATCAGATCGTCGTGCGGCCGCTTGCCCAGGGAATCCGGATATGCGTTCACGAACGTCACTTCCGGCAGGAAAGCGGCGACCGACATGAGAAACCGGAGCACGGCGCCCGCATTGCCGACGTTCAGCTCGCTGACAGGCTTGGGCGATTTGCCGAAACCGCGGATGACCATCTTCTCTTCGTCTTCTTCGATTACGGCTCCCAAATCGCGGATGCAGCGGCGCATCGCGTCGCTGTCTTCGCTGTGCGCCGGGTAATGCACCGTGCTGGTGCCGTCCGCAAGCGCACCGATCAGCAAATAACGCGTCGTGTAATTTTTCGAAGATAGTGCGTTAATCGTGCCTTCCAATCGAGGCGTCGGTTTGACGATGGCTTTCATTGTGTATGTATCTCTCCTTGATTATTCAAATCGCTTATTCAAATCGCATATCCTGCAGCGGCGAGCAATATGCCAAGCGTGTAGGATACGCCCAAATAAGTCCAGGCATTGTTCCGCCGCCCGTCGCTAAAGAACGCTTCGGCCTCAAGCTTGAACGTCGAGAACGTCGTGAACGCACCCATGAAGCCCGTCCCAAGCAGCAGCATCGTCGTCTCGGAGGCTCCGTGTCCCCATAGAAAGCCAAGCAAAAAACTGCCGATCGCGTTGACCGTCAATGTGCCGTAGGGCAAATATCTGCGGGGAAAACGCTTGGCAATTCCACCGCTCAGCCCGTATCGGGCTATGGCCCCCGCGAACCCGCCTACGCTCACCCACAACAGGTTCCACAGCATATTATTATTCGACATCATTCTGCAGATCCCCTCTTTGCCCGCCCAAATTCCAGGTTTCTTCCAAGACGAACCAACCACAAGCCGCCCCACAAGCTCGCCAGCGCATAAAGGATGGCCGCCGCCCACAGCCCGTCGCGGAGCAGCGCAAAAAGCTCCCAGCTGAGCGTGGAGAACGTCGTGAACGCGCCGATCATGCCCGTTGTGATAGCCGTCTGCAATCTCGGCCGCCGCGAAAGACGGCTGGAGTACGCCAGGCCGCCCAGCAGGAAACATCCCACCCAGTTACACAAAAGCGTTCCCCATGGCAGAAAATGGACGGGAAACTTGATGAAAGCCGCGGACAGGCCGAAGCGCGCCAGCGATCCGAGGACGCCTGCCAGTCCGACGTAAAGCCAGGTCAAAGCGGCCAAACCTCCTTTGATTGACACGATTTCCCGTTCCTAGGTATGATGAGGACAGTCGGCTGCCTGCAGCCAGATCAGAAGGAGGCGTTACCTCGTGCAAACGATTACCCCGGCCGAAGTGAAAGAACGGCTCAAGAATGGAGAAAAGCTGGTCATCATCGATGTCCGCGAAGCGGAGGAAGTGGCCCTCGGGATGATTCCCGGCGCTAAGCACATTCCTTTAATGCAAATTCCCGAGCGCCTGTCCGACATTCCGCAGAACGGCGAGACGATTCTCGTATGCCGCAGCGGCAACCGCAGCGGAAAAGCCCTTGAATATTTACAGGCGCAAGGCTTCTCCAACCTGAAAAACATGACAGGCGGCATGCTTGAATGGGACCCCTCCTAGTGCAAGCCAGTTCTTCAAAGCAAACCAGCCGCCGCTAACGACGAGACTCACGATTTCCTCGACGGTATGTCCGTCCGTCTCGATCTTAAATCGGCCAAATCATACGCGTGCCCATCGGTTTCCTTAATCGTGCGCACGCGTTCCTCCATATCTCCCTGCAGCAAAGACCAGTCCAAGTTTAAACTGATCCTATCATATCACAGCTTAAGTAACGTGAATAGAAAGGTTGTCAAAAACATAAGATGATTGTGAATAATTACCAGATAAAACAATCAAACTGAATAATACCAATTTTTTAGAAAGGAGAATGCTGCAATGACGCCTAGCGCCTTGTTCAGGAACCAAACGGCTGGCACCGATCCGACCGAGATGAAGCTGGAGCAGATCATGGACCCTGCGCGCCCTCTTTGCAAAGAAGAAATCGTCTGGATGCTGGAATACATTAAAAAAAAGGTGGCCGAGGAAGATCCAAACCTGATGGATCTTTCCCAGCCACGACTGCTTCAAAACTTCCGTTATTTCGCCGAGATCGCACTTATGCTCATTCAGCGCCGCAACGGCTTCGACCAGGAGGCCGACCGGCTGAAGCGCTGGGTGCAGGAAGCTTCGCACGGACTATATTCGCCACGCTCGAACCGGAAGTCCTAACGTAACGGACTGCCGCTTAATTTTCGATCCATTGATAATGGAACGTGCCTTCTTTGTCCAGCCGCTTGAACGTATGCGCGCCAAAATAATCGCGCTGCGCTTGCAGCAGGTTCGCCGGCAAACGCTCCGTCCGGTAGCTGTCGTAGTAGGCGAGCGCCGAAGCAAACGCCGGAGCCGGAATGCCGCGCGATACCGCTGTACCTACCACGGATCTCCAAGCTTCTTGATAATTTTCGACGATGCCTTTGAAATACTCGTCCAGCAGCAAGTTTTTCAATTCCGGATTACGGTCGTATGCGTCTTTAATGTTCTGCAGGAAACGGGCGCGGATGATGCAGCCGCCGCGGAAGATCATCGCGATACTGCCGTAATCCAATCCCCAGTTGTACTCCTCGCTGGCTGCTCTCATCTGAGCGAAGCCTTGCGCGTACGAGCAAATTTTGCTGGCGTACAACGCCTTGCGAACTGCCTCGATGAATGCCGCACGATCGCCGTCGAACGGCTTCGTTGCCGGTCCGGCCAGCACTTTGCTTGCCGCCACGCGCTCTTCCTTCATCGCCGAGAGGAAACGGGAGAAGACGGATTCCGTAATGATCGACAGCGGTACTCCGAGGTCGAGCGAGCTTTGGCTCGTCCATTTCCCTGTGCCCTTCTGTCCGGCGGAATCCAAAATAACGTCGACCATCGGCTTGCCGGTTTCTTCGTCGTATTTCGTGAAAATGTCGGTCGTGATTTCGATCAGGTAGCTGTCCAATTCGCCGCGGTTCCAATCCGCGAATATTTCGTGCAGCTCTTCCGTGCTGACGCCGAGCACATCTTTCAAGAGCTGGTACGCTTCGCAGATGAGCTGCATGTCGCCATACTCGATGCCGTTATGCACCATTTTGACGTAGTGGCCCGCGCCGTCCGGTCCGATGTAGGTGCAGCAAGGATCGCCGCCTACTTTCGCGGAAATGGACGTCAGGATCGGAGCCACCAGCTCATAAGCGTCCTTCTGTCCGCCAGGCATGATCGCAGGTCCTTTCAACGCGCCCTCTTCGCCGCCGGACACGCCGGTACCGATGAAGCGGATGCCGTGCGCTTCAAGCTCTTGGTTGCGGCGCTGCGTATCCGGGAAGTATGCGTTGCCGCCGTCGATAATAATATCGCCCTTATCGAGGTGCGGAATCAGTTGGTTGATCGTATCATCCGTTGCGGAGCCCGCTTGGACCATGATGAGAATTTTGCGCGGCGACTCGAGGGAAGCCACGAATTCTTCGATTGTGTATGTACCCGTAAGCCGTTTGCCTTGCGCTTCCGCAAGCAATGCATCCGTCTTCTCCCGGGAGCGGTTGTACACGGACACGGTAAACCCGCGGCTCTCGATGTTGAGCGCCAGGTTTTTCCCCATGACCGCAAGTCCGATCACGCCGATTTGCTGTTTGGACATGTTTGGTTCTCTTCCTTCCCTAATCCCAATTTATATACTGTGAAAATAAATCTCAATTAAAAATAGCATTGTTCGCGCCCCATTTTCAAGCCCTTTAAATCGTCATCGCTCCGAAACCGCCGTCAACCCGCAGCAATGAGCCCGTTACAAAGCCCGACGCTTTCTCCGACGCGAGGTATACGGCCGCGCCCTGCAGCTCCTCCGCCTCGCCGAACCGGTTCATCGGCGTATGCCGCAGGATCGCATCGACCCGGTCGGGAGATAAAATTTTCCGGTTTTGCTCCGCCGGGAAAAAGCCGGGAATAATCGCATTGACGCGAACCCGCGAGGGAGCGAACTCTTTGGCCAAAAACTTCGTTACGTTGTTCACCGCCGCCTTCGACGCCGAATACGTAAACACGCGAGACAACGGCGGCTCGGACGAGACCGACGAAATATTGATGATGCTGCCGCCCTCGCCCCGCTCGACCATATATTTCCCAAAAACCTGGCAGGCCAACACAACACTTTTTAAATTGACGTCCATGATGGCGTCCCATTCGTCCATCTTCAGGTCGAAGAACGGCGTTGTGCTGTTTTTGCCGGGACAGTTCATCAGCACGTCGCAGCGCCCGGTCCAGGCGAGGACCTCGTCCAGCACCCGCTGCAAATCGCCCTCATTCGTCGCGTCGGCCGAGAAGCACTGCGCCCGGCCGCCGGCCGCTTCTACCGCCCGGGCCACCTCATGCGCTTTCTCCTGGTTTCGTCCCACGATCGCCACATCCGCACCGTGTCCGCCGAGACCGACGGCCATCGCGCCTCCCAGCGTGCTGTTTCCTCCGATGATGACGGCCGTTTTTCCCGTTAAATCAAACAAATTCGCCATGCTTATGCCCTCCTAAGATAACGTGTGCTGCTGTTGAAAGGCGGCAATCGCATCGAACTCATCTTTCAACTGATGGTACACACGACTATAAATGGTTGTCAACTGCCGGTACACTTCGAACGCTTTGAGATCCGTCTGCAGCGTATGGCGCACCTGCACCCAGTTATGAACGCTGGAGAAATCACGAATTTCCCCGACGGCCAACATGCCGAGCAGCGCTGCGCCCGCGCCGGAGCCCTCGATCGTATTCGGTACCGCTACCGGACTGCCGAGCACGTCGGACATCATTTGCAGCCAGAACGGCGAACGCGCGAAGCCACCGGAAGCGCGAATTTCGCGTGTGGGTCCGCTCAGCTCCTCCAGCGCGTCGACCACCGTATGGATGCGGTACATGACGCCCTCGAGCACGGAGCGGATCATATGCTTCTTCTGATGGTACAACGAAAGTCCGAAAAATACGCCCCGGGCGTTGGCGTTCCAGTAGGGAGCCCGTTCCCCCGCCAGCAAAGGCAGGAAGAGCAGTCCGTCCGAGCCGTGCGGCACTTCCGCCGCCAATGCCGTCAAATATTCGTAAGGGTCCATCCCCCGCCGGCGGCCTTCTTCGGCTTCCGCCGTCGCCAATTGATCGCGCACCCAGCGGAACATGATGCCTCCGTTGTTGATCGCGCCTCCGACAACCCAGAAGTCTTCCTTCAGCGCATAACAAAATAGCCTTCCCTTCGGGTCGGTCACCGGCTCACGGACGACGCCGCGCACAGCGCCGCTCGTACCGATCGTGACCGAATAGATGCCCGGCTCGAACGCGCCCGCGCCTAAATTCGCCAGCACGCCGTCCGATGCGCCGACGACGAACGGGGTATCCGCAGCAAGACCGAGCCGTGCGGCATCTTCAGCCCGCAAGCCTTGCATGACATGCGTCGTCGGCACCGGCCTGGACAGCTGCTCACGGCGTACGCCACAGAGGGCCGTCGCCTCCGAGTCCCAATCGAGGCTGCGCAAATTGAACAGCCCCGTGGCGCTTGCAAGCGAATGATCGATGACGCATTCCCCAAACAACCGGGCAAATACATATTCTTTAATGCCGATAAATTTATAAGCCGCGGCAAACAGCTCCGGGCGGTGATCGCGAAACCACAACAGCTTGAGCAGCGGGCTCATCGGATGAATCGGCGTTCCCGTCCGCATATATATCTCGTGACCGTTCAACTGCTCCTTCACCGGTTTCACGTATCCGGCGCTTCGGTTATCCGCCCATGTTATACAAGGCGTCAGCGGCCTCAAGGCTTCGTCGACGGCAATCAAGCTGTGCATGGCAGAGCTGAAGGACACGCACATCACTTGTCCCGGCAGCACGGAAGCCTGACGGACGACCGCCTGAATCCCGGTCAACACCGCTTGATAAATTTGCTCCGGATCCTGCTCCGCCATGTCCGGCTTCGGGGTATGCAGCGGATATTCGACCGCATGGGAAGCCAGAATGCGTCCTTCCCGGTCGAACAGCAGCGTCTTCGCACTAGTCGTGCCGATATCGGCTGCGATGATATATGGCTTTAGCACGTGCAACGCTCCTTTATCTCAAGTTCCCGTCCGCATTAAACTTCAGCTCATACGGTTCGGTCAATATTTCGATGTCCGGATGCAGCTTCGCTTCCTCCAGCAAGTTGACCGATATTTCGATTTCCCCCACGTGCAGCGTATCTTGAATGCGCACCAAACGGCACTTCGTGTAATCGAGGATGTTGCAAGTTTTGACCGCCGCTTTAATCGCATACTCGTCGTTCTCGAGCGTAGTCGCAATTTTCGTTGGGGCGCAGACGGTCGACGTCAAGCCGTTGGCATAGGTGGCGACCAAATCGGCTTTGTCGACCAGACGCTGCGTCGTGAAGTCCGCCGTTCCGACGCCGTTCGCGTTACCTTTCGTCTCCGGCGTCAGATCGAGCACGACCATCTTCGAAACGTCAGGTCCGCCGTGCGCATAAGGGGTCGGATAACGGCCGGTGACATTCGGATCCATGCCGTCGCCGCTGATGTTCTTCCCAATATAGTCGATCACAAGAACGTCAATCTGATCGAACAATATTTTCGGCAGCCGCGCCTTGGCCGCTTCGAGCAGCACAACTTCCCGCTCCTCGATTTGCTCCGCCGGCAGCACCTCGACGATGCACGTCTCGTCATAGGCGTTCTCAACCAGCGCAATGCCGAATACGATCGGCAGCTTGTCGATCATAATCCGCGCCATCGCCGGCACGTTCTCGGCCATATATTTAAACCCGAGCTGGTGGCAGGCTTCAGCGCCTTTTTGCTTCCCGAGCCCGATCGAGATCATTTTCATAATGCCGCTTTCGATCCGGCCGCGGAAAGCCGTGTGCGGTTTCACCCGATTGATGACGACGATCGCGTCCGCTTCCGATGCATACTTGTCGACATAGACCGGAAGGCCGTTCGGCAGCCGGTCGATCTCGATCACTTCCATCGAAGAGAGGATCGGCGCGCCCATCGCTTCTTCCGTCACGCCGAGATGGTGCAGGACATCCACTTGCCCTTCCGCCGTTGCGCCGCCATGACTGCCCATGCATGGCACGATGAACGGATGCGCCCCTGCCGCTTGAATCGCTTCGACCGTTGCGCGTGTGAAGTCGGCAATATGTGCCACTCCCCGGCTGCCGACAGCGACCGCCACCCGTTGTCCCGGCCGGATCCGGTCCATCGCGCCGGGTTTGTTCAGCTCCGTGCGAAGGACCGCGACCGGATCTTCCAATCGGGTGGCGTCGAATTTTTGCCGGATGCGAACCATTTTCGGCAGGGGGATATCTTGCAGCAGTGTTTTCAGTATGCTCATTTACTTATTCTCCTCCATAGATGACTTTGTTTGAGTGTCAGGCTCATTCCGTGTTCAGCCGTTTGACGGAATCGCGAACGATGAGCTCCGTATGAAACAATGTTTTGCGCTCCGCGCTTTCTTTGGTCTCAAGCAGGGCCATAAGTCTTTCGGCGCCCGCGCGGCTCATCTCCTCGATCGGCCGTCGCACCGTCGTCAGCGCAGGGGTTGTGAAGGCCGAATAGCCCGTATCGTCGAAGCCCGCCACCGAAACGTCATCCGGCACGCGCAGCCCCCGTTCTACCGCCGCTTTCACCGCTCCGAGCGCCATATCGTCGCTGCTGCAAAAGACGGCCGTCGGACGTTCAGGCAGCGCAAGCAGCCGCACCATCGCTTTGTAGCCGCTCTCCAAGCCGTAATCCCCGCGAATGCAAAGCTCGTCCTGCAGCGGGATCCCGTAAGCGAGCAGCGCCTCGCGATAGCCCTCCTTACGGGCCTGGGCCGATTTGAAGCCCGCTTTCCCTTCCACGATGGCGATTCTCCGATGGCCGCAGCGCAGCATATACTCCGTCATCCGGTAAGCGCCGCTCTGATCGTCGGGAATCAAATTCACGACACCGCTCATTTCGACCTCCCGGTTCAGTACGATGAACGGGATGCCGTGATCGGAGGCGTATTCGATGAACGGCTGATCCGCTGCGCTTTGACTCATCAGCATAATGCCGTCAAAGCTTTTGCGATTGACGTGGTGGTAGCTCTTATAGTCGTCGATGCCGCGCACGATCAAATTATACCTGTCCTTGATGATCTCGTTAACCCCTTTAATCGCTTCGTATAGAAAGCCGGGCGAGGTCCCTTGACGCAAGGTCGTAAAGAACAGCCCCAGGTTATAAGATCGGTCCAGCACCAGGCTCTTCGCGCTGTAGTTCGGGGTATAATTCAAGCTTCCTGCGATCGATTTGATCTTCTCCTTCGTTTCCGGATTGATCAGCGGGCTGTCGTTGAGCGCCCGGGATACCGTCGTATGCGAAACACCGGCCATTCTAGCGATGTCCTTGATCGTCACGTTGCTCATGAAACCACCTCCTCTTTATCATATCATAGCTATGCACACGTTAACAATCGGATTTCTTATACGGGATGCAGCGAGGCAGCAGAACATCGGTTCTAACTTAAAAAGGCTTCCCGCGCGACAGATTCGATCCGTCTAACGGGAAGCCTATTGCAATTCAGTCTTACATTTCAAGCAATAACATTTCATGCCGCAGCTCCTTCAGCTTCTCTTTGCAAGTTAAAATTTTTCGCGTATCCCCTTCTTGAAGCGCCTCATGCAGCATCGCCAATTCGTAATCAAGCTCCAGCCGCAATACCGGGATCCGCTCGTCGGGCCGCCTGGAGCGGAATGCTTGCATCATTTCTTCCACGGTCACCACCGGCTCTTTTTGAAAAAGTACTTTGTGCTCCACCCCTGAAATTTCCACCATTCGGATGATTTCTCCGAACATAATGTTCTCAATTAAGATTTGCCGGTCTTTGAACCGTTTGACAACCGCATGGCCTCGGGTATCGCCGATCATTTTCTCCATAAGTTCCGCCAGTTTTTCGTCTTTGAACGAATAGTTGCCGACGATTTTATAGCGCTCTCCGATGCGTTGAAATTTCAGCTTTACCAGCTTGCGGCCGGTACGAATGGAAACGATGAACTGCTGATCGCTTTCATTCCAATAGAGCGAGTAACCCTCTTGAATGAGCGTTTTGATGAAGTTACGGATTAGCCGACGGTCAAATCGTAACTCAAGGTTGCAATATTCTACTTCATGACTTTTACTCACGGCAATCCCTCCTCTGGGTTTGAACGGTGTCAATAAAGTTCATCGATTTGCGCGAACCTTGCTGCGTCGGCTTCGATGAATGGAACAATCAGAAATGAAGAACAGCCGCATCGCTTTGAGTGAATTTTCTGACTATTCTGTTTCTTAGTTCTATCTTATTATGAATCATATGTTTTAGCAACTTGGATTATTGACTTTTTTTTTCGAAAAAACCACCTATTTTTTCGGCGGCCTGCCTGCATGACAGCGTTGCCAATCCATCGCGGGGGACGTTTCGAGCGAACGCGCCAAGCCCGCGGAGCCATCCCCCGCGGGCTTATACAAGCCTTCTTGATCTTGTCCTTCGGCGCCGGAATCATGATGCACAAGAGCTGCGAGAACAGTCGTCGATTGCGATGTTGTTCATGGCGGCCGAACGGATTAAGGCTCCTCCGGATGCTCGCGTTTGTCGGCTTCGAGCAGCAAGTCGTATGTATTGGTAATGTTGACCGTGTAACTGTCCGGATTCAGGATATCTTGCGTCAATCTCAACTCGGCCAGTTTGTAGCGGGTTTGTGGGACCGGCACATTTTTCATTCGAACGGTTTCCAGGTACAGGAACTTGTAAGTATCCGTCTTGTCGATGTCTTTCTCGACCATAATCGGCTTCGTATAATACTCCACATCGCTGTACTTGATCAGGGTCATCCCTTTGATGTGGCTGCGAAGCAGCCCGAGCTTCTTCGGATGCAGCTCATCGGCGATCACATACGCTTCGTAGCCGGACGCATATACCTGCTTCGGCGCTTGGCGCCATCGCTTCTGCAATTCCTTCTCGTGAACGAACGTTTCATTCGTCAACCGATCCTTCGCTTTGGCCAAACCGCTCGTATCGATCCCCATCCGTTTGGCATCCTTCTCCCGGTAATACAAGCCGTAGTTGCTCGTTTTGGCGTTATACGTAAGCAGGACGGGGTAATCCGAGCCCAAATAGTTCATCATCGCCGAATAAGGGTTGGAGAGCTCCAGCGCTTCATACGTCGTGTCCTGCTCGTCCGGGCGCTGCTCGGGATTGATCCGGCTGTTGATGTAAATCGTCTTCGTATCGCCCTTCCAATAAATATTGGCTCCGAGCCGCTGTGCAAGCTCCTTCAAAGGCAAATAGCTGGTGTCGTTGTACACGAGCGCCGGACTTTCCAATTGAACGGCGGTACCGTTCAGTACGATTTGAAAGTCGGGCCGCAAGTACGCGTCCACCCGCTGCAGGACGTCCTCGGCATACACACCTGCCGTAAAGGCGCCGCTGAGCAAGCCCGCAGCCACCATAACGCGTTGGTAACGTTTCATGATATTCAAACCTTTCTTATATGAAATAGCCGTCCCCATTGATTCGACAAAACCGGACGATTTCCTGCCAAAAAAACGAGTTGACAAGATGACTAATTCCTATAAAATAGGTTTGATATCTGTCCTCTACAACTAGAATCTGAAAGGAGTGATTGTGTTGATCGAAATTCGCAACGTCAGCAAGACGTTTCAGCAGCGCGGTGCCGCTCCTTACACCGCGATTGACGACGTGTCTTTAACAATACAGAAGGGCGAGTTCGTCTCCCTGCTCGGGCCTTCCGGCTGCGGCAAATCGACGCTGCTTAACCTGGTAGCGGGGCTGGATCAAGCGGAGAAAGGGTCGATTGTCGTGAACGGCAAACCGTCTGACGGTCCGGGACCCGACCGGGTCGTTGTGTTTCAGGAGCACGCCCTTTTCCCTTGGCTGACCGTGCTGGAGAACGTCGCCTTCGGCTTGAAGCAGAAAGGCATCCGTAAAGCGGAACGGGAAGCGTTGGCGAAGGAGCATATCAAGGCGGTTCATCTGAGCAAATTTACAGACCGGTATCCTCACGAGCTCTCCGGAGGGATGAAGCAGCGGGCGGCGATCGCGCGGGCCCTCGCCATGGATTCAGACATTTTGCTGATGGACGAGCCGTTCGCGGCTTTGGACGAGCAAACCCGGCTCATCCTGCATAAAGATCTTGAAGAAATTTGGATGAAGACGCGTAAGACGATTTTGTTTATTACACATAATATCAGGGAAGCCGTTATCCTGTCCGACCGCGTGCTCGTCATGTCGACCCGTCCAGGTACGATTAAGAAGGAGTTCGCCGTGAAAGCGGCCCGCCCTCGGGATTACTCCGATTCCGTCTTACGCCACGTGGAAGCCAGCATCATGGAAGCGCTGGCCGATGAACTGGAAAAAGTGGTAAAGGAGGAGATGGGCGATGAATACAGCCTTAAGAAGAAGCATCTTTCTGATTCTGCTGCTGATAGCGTGGGAAGCGGGATTTAGAATTTTCGACTGGGGCTGGAAGTTCCCTTCCGTCACCCAGACGTTCCTTGCTTTCTATGACGGATTCGTTCACGGACAGCTGCTGGAAGCCACTTACCAGAGCTTGAAGAGACTTCTGCTGGCCTTCGTTCTGGCCATCGTCGTCGGAACGGCGCTTGGCTTTCTGTTCGCCCGCTATCGTCTCATTGACGATACCATCGGCTTTCTGGTTGTCGCCCTGCAGACCATTCCAAGTATTGCTTGGCTTCCGTTTGCCATCATCTGGTTTGGGATGGGTGATTTTGCCGTTATTTTCATCACCACGCTCGGCGCGACCTGGACGATGGCGATGGCAAGCCGGACCGGGATTAAGAACATCCCGTCTATTTACATTAAGGCAGCGCAAACGATGGGTACCGGGGATGGGCTGCGGATGTTTTATCAGGTCATGGTGCCCGCCGCTTTTCCGCATATGATGACCGGTGTGCGCGTCGCTTGGGCGTTTGCTTGGCGGGCGCTTGTTGCCGGCGAACTGATCGCCAAAGGAGTGGGCCTCGGGCAATTGCTGCAGGACGGCCGCAATCTGGCGGATACGGCGCTAATGCTCTGTATCGTCATTATCATCGCGGTGCTCGGTACGGTGTCCGACCATTTCTGCTTCAAGCGCCTGGAAGATAAATTGTTGGTGCGTTACGGTCTGATTAGCAGCAAAAAATAAGGATCCACTAGTGATCCGGCTACACAGCAAAGGAGAAAACAAGAGATGAAAAAAGGTTCTGTACTACTCGCAGTCTTGCTGTCCGGTGCGCTTGCCCTGTCGGCTTGCGGCGGCAAAACGGAAGCTCCGAACAATGCCGGCGGCGACGCTGCCGCAGCGAAGACGGTGCGTCTTGGCATCTTCAAGAACGTGACGCATGCACCGGGCTATGTAGCATTGGAGCAAGGATTGTTTCAAAAGCATTGGGGAGACAACGTCAAAATCGAGGTTCAGGCTTTCGATAACGGCTCCGATTTCTCCACCGCCCTGGCAACGGATCAAATCGACCTAGGCTTCGTAGGTCCCGGCCCGTCCACGAACCAATATATCAAGAGCAAAAACTTCCGCATCATCTCCGGCTCGAATAACGGAGGCGCGGTGCTCGTGGCAGGTAAAGATTCCGGCATTAACAGCGTGAAAGATTTGGCCGGCAAGACGGTTGCTATCCCGACCAAGGGAAGCACGAACGAAATTTCGCTGCGGCTCTTGCTTCAGGAGAACAACTTGAAAGTAACTACGGATAAAAGCGGCGTTCAGATCATCGCCCGTGCTCCGGCGGACACGCTCATCGCCATGCGCCAGAAGGAAATCGACGCCACGCTTATTCCGGAGCCATGGGGCACGCAGATGGAGCAGGAAGGCATCGGTAAAGTCATCGTGCCTTGGGACCAAATTCCGCCAAACAAAGGAAACTATCCGCTTGTCATTCTGGTAGCCGGGGATAAATTCCTGAAGGAAAACCGTGAATTGGCGAAGAAGGCGATCAAAGCGAACGCCGAAGCGATCGAATTTATCAAGCAAAACCCCGATAAATCGTATGAGCTTGTCAACAACCGGTTGAAGGAGCTCAGCGGCAAAGGGATGGACGTAGGCCTGATCAAGGCTGCGCTCTCTCATCTGAACCTGACGACCGACGTCAGTAAGGAAGCGATTGAAGAAATGGCGCGTGTCTCCATCGAGGCGGGCTACATCAAAGACATGAAGAAAGAAGAGCTTGATCTGAGCAAGTTCCTCGATCTCTCTTTGCTGGATGAAGTGAAGCAGGGCAAGTAAAGTGAAACGGAGCTGCGCGGCGCGCAGCTCCGTTTGTTTCGCCGGGAAATCAATAAGCTTTGGGCAGGCACCTCCATCTTGTGCGAAGCACCATCCCCGGCGAAATCGATGTGGTGTCGATTGCCGTCGAATTTCACTGTGTATTCGTGGTCATCTGTCACAGAGTGTGTTATATTGTTTGAAGAAAAAGGAAGTGTGGAGGCTAGCAGAATGACGGCATTCAAAGGATTTATAAAAGCGGATTTTGATACGTTTACGATCAACGGGTTGGAAGAACGGATGAAAGCCATTCAAACCCGGATCCAGCCCAAATTCCAAACGATCGGCGAAGATATTTTACAGTCTCTCTCCGTCCGCTCCGGACTGGAAATGTTCCTGCATATTGCAAAGCATGCCCGCAGAAAAGTGAATCCGCCCGTAGACACATGGATGGCTATAGCAAACAATAAACGCGGCTATAAGCAGCATCCTCATTTTCAAATCGGCTTGTTCGATGATCGGGTTTTCATCTGGCTTGCATTCATCTACGAGCTTCCAAATAAAAAGGAGATCGCAGAGAAGTTTCTGCAGCAGGCCCCCGAGATCAAACAACTTCTGCCGGCCGACGTTGTGATTTCGTTCGATCATATGAGGAAAGATGCGCTGAGTCTGTCAGCCATGGATGAAGAACAGTGGAAACAAGGCCTTGAGCGGTTTCGCGACGTGAAAAAGGCGGAGCTGCTGATCGGACGAAATATCATGAAAGACGACCCTGTTCTGCAAGACGGAGAAAAGTTCATTGAACTCGCTAACGAAACTTTCGATCATCTGCTGCCCTTATATCATTTATCTATGGGTATGAAAAATTAATTTTAAACTAAGCTTGCTTTAAAGTAAGGTTAATATGGTTTGCATACGTTATAGTTGGTGAAAACCGAAACCTACGTAAGGATGGTGCATTGTTATGAAGCAAACGTATGCCAAAAAAATGATTGTCTCCTCCCTAGCGCTTGCCTTGCTGCTGGGCGGCGGCACGCTTTACGGCACGAAGCAATTCGTTCGCGCAGAGACGCCGGATGCCGTCGTTCAGCCGCAGGACAGCGCGGACAAACCGGCAGGAGCCAAGGAATGGTCGGACAGAGGCGAAAAAGCACGCGGTAAGCACGGCAAGTCTATGCCGATCTTTGAGGAAGCTGCCGCCATTCTCGGCATGGATCAGGAGACGCTGAAGCAGTCGCTGAAGGACAAGACGCTGGTGCAGCTCGCCGCCGAGAAAAAGATCAGCGAAGCTGATCTGATCGCCAAGCTTCAAGCCGAGCGGACGAAACAAATCGACGAGGCCGCTGCCTCCGGCAAGCTGACGGCGGATAAAGCGGCGAAGCTGAAGCAGAATATGGAAGACCACCTGAAATTCATGGTGAACCAAAAGCTGAACGGCGAAGGAAAGAAGCGAATGCACGGACACGGAGGCAAGCATCAGATCATGATGCCCGCCAAGGAGAAGCTTGCCGGTATTCTAGGTATCTCGGAGGACGAATTGAAGGCGGAGCTCAAAGCCGGCAAATCGTTGGCAGAGATTGCTCAAGGCAAGGGAATCACCAAGGAACAGTTGATTAGCAAAATCAAAGATGAGATGACGCCGTGGATCGAGAAAATGGTTGACCGCAAGCATACAGCCGGCGACAAAAAAGCGGAATAATTATGGGCACAGGCGAAGGCTCCCCGGCCCTCGCCTGTTTCCATAGTCCCCTATTGTTTTGGAAGCATGCTAGTGATGAAGAAGATCGGATAAACAAAGGATTCCTGATGAGCGACATCATCTATATACGCGTAGGCTGACATCCTGCCGTGAACTGGTTGCTCCCTTCCTTTTCACTCCTGGATGGTTTCAATGCGCTGCAGAATCGAATACTCATCCGGGTAAATCATGATATATTCGGTCAAGCCGACCATGCGAAACAGCTTCTGATAATGCGGCGTGACCCCATAGGCGAACGTTTGACATCCGGTTTTCATGAGCGACCTCACAATGCGGATAAGAACCGCAATGCCCATACTGTTAATATAAGGAACCTGCGTGAAGTTCAGGATCAAAAACCTCTTATTTTGACCCAATCCCAGCTCCCACTCCCGTAAACCAAGCAAGCCTTCCTCGGATTGGTTTGAAAGATCGCCATATAAATCAATAATCACGGTTTTTACATGAGTCCGCATGTCTGCTCGAAATTGGCTGTCCATAGCAACCTCCTACCGATAAAAGATAACATCCACATACACTTTCCCGTCCCTCTCACCAAATTCAAACCGGTCCGAAAGTCTTCTTATTAGGAACAACCCCCAGCCCCTCGGGTGTTCCTCCTTCCATTTGTCCGAAAGCGGCTGCTCATAAGGAATAACCGGCTTTCGGGTTCCATGATCCAGGACTCGAAATTTGTATTTTTCGTTGTCCGCGATCATTTGGAGCGTCACAGGGAGGCTTGGATTCGAGAGATTCCCGTGCTCGATCGCGTTCAAGCATACCTCGGCAATAACAGTCATTATATCATCAATTCGGTGTTCTTCCGGATTGATTCGAGCAATAACGGAGGCAACCTCTTGCATTATCTTCTTTTCACAGCCATATTCGCCGGGCATGTTCCATTCCTTAAAAACCGAAGCAGCACTCATTGATCCTCCCTCCTACTGCTAACGCGTGATAAGATCCGTTTCTATTGTCCACCATTCCTATAACAAAAAACTTACACGCTTGTGTATCCGTTCCATCTTACCATAACAAGCGTACGGTCATCGCCCAACTCTTCCGCTTCCTCATGCTGCGGTCGCTTGATCAGCCTTAACAGCTGTTCCTCAAGCCCCCGGTAAGGCGACAGCTGCCGGAGCTCCTGCTCCCACCATTCGAATCCCAGCATGCCCCCCGATGCATGGCGGCTCTCGATGATGCCGTCTGTATACAAAATGAATATATCTCCCGGAGCTAGTGTATTGAGGATCCCCTGATAAACCGTATCCGGTGAAATGCCCAGCGGCAGTGATGAGCATTGCAATTCCATCACCTGTCCATTTCGAAAGATGTAAGGATCGAGATGTCCTGCACTGGCATATTCCAACCGTGCCGTTCCGGATGACAGGTCAATCAGTGCCAGCCCCAAAGTCGTGAACATCTTTCCTTGCGTCATATGAAAAACATGGCGATTGAGCCTGGTTATGATATCCCCGGCTGTTCCTCCTTTGGCAGCCTCTGTGCGAAGTCCTGTCATCATAGCGGACACAAGCAGCGCTGCCGGCAATCCTTTTCCCGTCACATCGCCGATCGCCACACAATAATATCGTTCTCCCAGTGGAATGACATCGTAAAAATCTCCGCCAACCTCCTGACATTGTTGGCAGGAGGCCGCAATGTCCACCCCTTCCATTACGGGAAAAGATGTCGGAAGCAGCCGTTGCTGAACCTTGTACGCCAGCTTCAGCTGACGATCAACCTCGTCGTATGTTCGTTCCACCCAATGTTGAAGAGCATTGAAGGCATCAGCCAGCCTTCCCGTTTCGTCGAGTGAGATGATGGTAAGCTTCTGATGCAAGGTTGTTTTCATTCCTCCGGACAGGGCGTGCAGACCGTCAATCAGCATCCGAAGTTCCTTACGAAGCTCCACCATATACAGCGATACAATTCCGATAGCGAAAGCAGCATATACCCCGGCTATCAACAAAAAGTCACTAACCTTAAAAAGTTCATCGGGGTTCGATCGAACAATGACGCGCGATGCGGCTGAAAATGTAATCACAAAGCAAACAACTGCTGACATAGCAATCAGGCTTACAGCGGAATAAGGTTTCTCACGGACAATCGAATGTATCTCCAAACGGACAGCATAAGAACGCAGAAGATGCCGGGTAATGCTGAACAACAGGATGGCCAGGATGAGAGAGAGGCTTAGCTCGGATAAAACGCTATTGAGCAAACGGGCAGCATTGTCAATCGAAGCTAAGGCTCTGCTGCCCATCATGATTTCTGACCCATGATACAAAACGATGAATACAATGGAAAGCAGCACCATTCCCCAAAATAATTCCAGCGGAAACCGCATAAGCCGGTCGAAAACGATGGATTTGGCAACATGCGGGGGCTGCACTCGGAAATATCGGAGGACCGGATACAAACGCCAATATGTAATCGCCAGCAGCAAAAGCGTGAACACAAGGTCGCTTAACAGAACGAAAGGAACGTTGAACTCCAGCAATTTCTGTATCGTTCTTCCATGGATAACGATATTGTTGATAAAAATAAAAATGGAGCCTCCGAACAACGCAGCGATATAAGCCGCCAGCAGCCGCAGCATAAGTCCTTTCGACCTGTCATGTGCCGCCATGCTTGTCCCTCCCGGCTCTGAATGCCATGACACAGCTTTGAACCTCCATGCTTTGGTTGGAAGAGACGAACCCTTGCCGAAGCACAGCCCGCTGCTCCCATACTGCGTATACATCCTCTCCTGACGGAACAGCCATGCCTGACGCATGCAGCATGACGATGCATTCCCTCTGCAACGGAAATTGCCGGTTATCGTATTGCCTATGATAACGGCTTCCCAGCGGCTCCGCATGCGGACCTCCTTCAAGGTATGGCTCCGACTGAACGACCCGCGCACACATGTTGCCGGCCAAAGCATATTCCAGCATCCCTCGTTCACTATCGATGATCCCGATGGCCATATGTATGTGAAGGCCGTCCGGCAAAATGTCGGCCAGCGAAGCATTCAACTCCGTTAACAGTTCTCCCGCTGAAGCTGCATCTTGAACTTTCGTACGGAGCATCATGAGAAGTGCTGACATAACCAGCGCTGAAGGCAGGCCTTTCCCTGTCACGCTGCCCGCCGCAATGGCTGCACGATGATCCGTTAACGGCAGCACATCATAGAAACCTCCCCCGACTTCCAACGGCCAGCTGCAAGCTCCG
The DNA here is from genome assembly GCF_016586185.1 of Paenibacillus sp. EPM92. Classification (NCBI taxonomy): domain Bacteria; kingdom Bacillati; phylum Bacillota; class Bacilli; order Caryophanales; family Paenibacillaceae; genus Paenibacillus; species Paenibacillus sp. EPM92. The sequence continues at coordinate 95,241 of NZ_BCPS01000066.1, read as the reverse complement.
TCAAACCGCCATTCCTTGAATTCCTCGGGCCGATGGGCAAACAGCTGCTCCTGCACATGTAACGCCAGCTTCATGTCATTGTCGATGCGTGCATATTCCTTCTCGAACCGGGACTGCAGCGCGTTAAAGGCCATGGCCAGCTCCCCGGATTCATACGGGGAAGCGATCGGAATACGGCTGTGCAGCTGCCCGCGCTTCATTCCCGCCAACTCGCGCAGCTTAACAGTCATTCGCTCCAAATCGCGGAACAAATAATAAGCCGTATAATAAATGGCGGTAAAAGCGATCACGGTTACCGTCGCTCCAATGACCAACAGTACGGCGATTTTCGGAGCCTCCCCGACTAGCCTAGTGTCAATCGCATACCAGAACATGCGCAGCAATAAATAGACGATACTGCAGCTCAGGATGAGAATGATCATGCCGGCAGCGCTTCTGAACCGGAAGATCTCCTGCTGAAAGATGCGCATGTCTCGAAGATAAGGCCGCAAAATCCAGCGCGCTGTACAGTAGTGGATCATGGCAAACGCAAAATAGGCCGTAAAGTTAAACATAGTGCTCTTTCCATATTGCAGCGTAATTTCCGGTGGCCACGGCGGGAGGTCTAGTACTGAAAAAAGATAGATTTGCGAGACCAACATCCCGCTGAGCAGAAAGAACCGGAATAATTCCCCCGGGAAGCTTGTCAGCCGAAACCATCGCTGCAGCTCCATATCCGAAGGCTGATTAGGTTGACCTGCCTCACCCCGTAACTTCAGCCGATAATAGGTGAAAACAGAGAGCAAGACGATCAGGATCATGTTCCCGATGGAGAAGCTTTTTATCGTGAGAAGATGGTTAGCCGCTGTATTCCCGGTGATGAACTTGTTCGAAAACAGCATCATGCCGGCCGAGGCCCCCGTAAGGAGGATAACGTAAATCATACACAAGCGCAGCCTCACATCAGAGAAGATTGTCAACGCGTACTTCCCCCCAAGAGAAGATAAGTCTCTTCGGACGGTTCCGTCCCCAACTCGTCTCGACACCACTGGGCGAACCGCTCATAAACTTCTGCCGCTTCGCTTTGCCGGTGCGTGCGGATCAATAGACGCATGAACCGCTGACAAGCTTCTTCCTGATAAGGTTTAAGATCGATCCACTCCCGGCAGTACATTTCCTCGAGGACCGTTTCCTGCTGTTCCTCTGCCATCAGGCACAGCTTGCGGATGACAGCAACCTGCTTTTCCAGAACATACTCCCGCATGTTCTCGAGCCATGAAATATATGGAAGCTCGGGAAGCAGCTCGTCGTACAGGGCGTAAGCCTGCAGATAGAATTCATAGGCTAGGGGGCGGTCCTTCAGCCACAATTGGTCGGCCACCCGAAGCAGCGTCAAGTACCGTTCCACATCTACATACTCAAAGGCGTCTTCACGGAGAATGACCAAGCCTTCACGACTGTACACTCCCTCGTGAATAGACAACTGTTCGTGCAGCGTTTGCTTTAACTGATGGATAATCACATACAGCGATTTAGCGGCCTTCTCGGGATCTTCTCCAAGCTCAAGAATCTCTATAAGCTGCTCCTTCGCGCATGTGTATTTGGGCTGAAGCAACAGATAGACGCACAACTCCTGCGCCTTCCTTCGTTTCCATCGGATATTGCGCACCTCCTCGGCACCGCGCCCGACCGTCAGACCGCCGAAAAAGCGAATCCACCACCCGGCCTGTGGTTTTGGCTGCTCGATCCGGATCGTTTCCGGCTCCTGAACAAGATCCGGAGAAGAAGAGCAATTCGGCAGCCTCAAATGACGGGCGATCCGACCGGCCTCTTGCATAACCGCTTTTGCCTCCTCAGCGAGCTCAAGGCGTAACAGCCAATCATACTCGGCAAGCAGCAAAGCGTGCTGCAGCTGCATATCGGAGGGGTATTGTTTCTTTAGCTCGCTTAGTCTGTCTGCGAAGGCGGCAGCCTCCTCGGGGCAAACCTGTAACGCCGCCCTAAAGAAAGCCACTTGCACGCCGACCAAAATATAATACGGCCCCCTCCCCCGGAAAGGGGAATGGACCTGTCTCTTCAGCTGTGAGTATACATGCTCCCAGCGTTCAAGCTGCGCATTCTGAAGCGATATAATCCAGTCTGCACTGAGGCTGCCGTCTTCCGTCACGGCTGACCATCGCTTCAGCTTCCATTCCAGGTCCCTCCACTCCTTCGGATGAAGCTCGGCACCGCATTGAGTTATAAGTTCAGCCAATGTACAGGCAGCCTGGTCCATTTGAAGCTTCCGCTCGTACAACACAACCGCTTCGAGATACCACATCTTTGCCTGAGCATCGGCATCGATTAAGCGGCTGCCCGCCGCCAAAGCGCGGGGAAGACCGCCTTCCCGCTCCCCGGAAGGCGTCCTCTCATATTCCGTCTTAAGAAATAGGAGCAATGTTTCTGCCGATGCCAAGTCTCCCATCCGCAGCTGCACTTGCACCAATGCACACATCGCCGACAACAGACGGGCCGGGAGGGCCATCGCTCCGAACCCCTTCATCGCCTGTTCGAACCGCTGTCTCGCCTCGGAAAGCTGACCGTTGCCATAGCATATATTCCCAAGTGCTTGCAGAAGCAGCGGGGAAGCGTTCAGATAGGAGTCAGGAATTTGCCGAAGCAGCTCTTCCTGTACCTCCCTTTCCTCCAGCAAAGCGCATTCCATTCGCATCACCGCTTCCCGGAAGCGATTTCTTCGCAGCAGTCCATCCATGCTTTCATCCGGTATCAAGAGCCTTTTCGCCGCCTTTTTCTTAGCTGATTTCATCCACCGCTGAAATCTTATACTTTCTTATATCTTAACATAAAAAGCGCTGCGGCGTCCCTTGCCTTTCAGCGAAAATAATTCATATCACCTCAGCTTATTCCGTTGCTGTTGCCTTATCTATGACCGCTTTAATATGCCGCGCAAAGGCATCATTGTCTCTTGCTAACCATTCCTCAGGCAGAAATTCGATCGTTTCCGTAATGATGTCTTTTTCTGCAATCGTATGAAGCAGCCCGGCTTTCCTGTTGATTCCCAGAATCAAATGAAGCTTATCCGGCATCCACACGGGAGTTGCCATAATCTCATCCAATAATAAATGGTATTCATCCGATACCCCATAAATGATTCGTTGAATAAAAGGGTCCGGACTGACCTGTGTGTTTCCGTTTTCCGTCAAATACGATTCTACAAGCGGAAAGCCGAGGCGGTTCATCGCATCCAAGATACGCTGCATCAATGGATGGGGAAGCACAGTGATCCTGTCTTTATCCAAAGAATCGACCGCTTTCTCCATATTGAGCCGGGTTTCAAACCATATTTTTTCCCGGGATAACGTAATAGGCGTGTGCAGCGGAATGGCAATAGATAATGGATATTGTTTGACTTCAAACGATTGAATGTGAAAATCACATGGAAGCGTATACGCGTTCAGAAGTACTTTTGCAGTAGACGTCCGGTGTTCCCCTTCAGAGTCCGTGTAATAGGTCGTGTATTCAGTGAATAAGGCGATTTCGCAGCTTTGTAATTCCTGTTCTGTTTTTCCGCCTTGAATCCTGACCGTTCCCGTAATTTCTTCCCCGGCTGTCAATTGATGTGACGGAAGCCGAAAATCGACCTTCACGCTGCCGATACCTACCCGAGCCAGCATCTTTTTAAACAATGACACAGGCACACATCCTTTCGTTTTCCATCCTTGAAAATGATGCCTCATGATATCGCAAATAACTTACAAAATCATTGCAATATTCCGTTGGGCAAGTTTGTAAGTTTCCTGTAATCAAGGCTCGTTATAGTGAATGCTGAGTATGAATCAAATCTTGCGAGGAGTGAAGAAGATGAAAAAAGGGATTGCATCCATTCTGTTGCTGTTCATGCTGAGCATTTTTGTGCCCGGCGCACTTTTTTTCGGATCGGTCCAGGCGGCCGATACCATTACATGGGGTGATAAGCAAAGCGGCGTTTACGATAAGCTGCACCCCTATACGCTGAATTGGTCCGGTGACGTGCTTGATCGAGGGGGACTCAATTTACTTGAGTTGAAGTACACGACAAGCAGCTCCGATGCAGATATTGTCATCAATCAATACGGCGACATTGGGGCATTGGCGATTCGTAAGCTGGACTCTGAGGATCTGACGAAACCGACCGACCGTAATGTAACCGGCTTCACCAATTCGCTTGAAATAGAACAAGGAGCTGTTTATCTCGTCGTGCTGCATGACGGCAGCCATTCTAAAATCAAAATCGACCGCATTTTGCCGGATAACGGCTTTTCGATTACTAAAGTGACGTTCTCCTATGTGCTTGAGGTTCCGGAACAGGAGAACGACGGAAGCACAAACAGTCAAAATAACGGGACTTCCCCTCCGGTGTCCCTGGACTTGGGTTCTCCCGAAAAGGATATTCTCAATCCTTCAGCGGTTTACGAATTTGAGGAGAATGGAAGCATTACACTGCCTTGGAAGCAGTTAAACGGACATGTCTCTTGGGACATCTACCGTTCGGACAACGGCAAGCCTTATGTGAAAATGACCGACTTTAAGCTGACCGAGCCGCAATATATCGATAATTATACGTTTGCCGGACATACGTACCTATATAAAATCGCATCTTATGACAGAAATGATAATCTGATTTCCATCTCATCGGCACTCAAGGTGACCATCGTAAAAAAAGCCTCTCAAGCGCCCGTTAACGAGGGAAACCGGACGCCCGTTAACGAAGGAAACCGGATTTTGCTGCAAATTGATAATACAACGGCTTTGGTTAACTTAAAATCCCACACCTTGGAAACGGCGCCTTTCATCTACGACGGCAGAACTCTCGTCCCTCTCCGTTTTATCAGTGAGGCGCTCGGCGCTCAAGTGAAATGGAACGGCGAGCAGCGCAGCATTACATTGACTGTAGGGCAGGATACAATCGTGCTGGTTATCGGTCAATCTGCAGCGAGAGTGAACGGCAAGACCGTCATGATGGACGTCCCGGCCATGATCTATAACAACACCACCATGGTTCCTGTGCGATTCGTGAGCGAGCAGTTAAACCAAAAAATCACCTTTAACGATGAAACACGAACCATTCTCATCGTCAGTAAAGACGCAGCAGAAGCCAGCGATGACAATTCGCTGTCAACCTCAGACCCAGCTGATTACTTTATCGGCAAATGGAACATGTGGGTCCCGGCAGGCCGCGATGGAGCGAGCGGCGGAACCTTGACGATTGCTGCGGACGGCACCATCTCCTTCTATTGGAACGGACCGCAGACCGGCACATGGACGTTAGATCAAGCAACGGGCAAGCTGCTGCTCTCCGGTTACAAGAGCGGCTGGGATTGGACCGTAACGCGAACCGAAGACGGCATCACCGTCTCTACATTTGGTGTCCACGAAACAGGAACGCGTGCGAAATAAACGAAAGAGACATTCCTCAAGTCAGAATGGGCATCCATCCGGGTTGTGGAGAAAAACGGTCTGCGTTTTGAAGGTATGGCACAGCGGTGCTGCGTATGAAAGCGATCTGCGCCATCGCCATGGAGGAAGGGAAGAACAGACGGAAGAGGTGTAAGAAAAGCTTCTGATCGAAGCCTTTTCGATGAAGATACATTCGTGTTTTAGAGGAAGTTTTTCTTGAAATATCAGAATCGTGATCCTCCGGATCAAACTTATAAATTTTGATATTATAAAAAAGCTGCCGCAGCGGGAGTATCGCCTACGGCAGCTTTCTTATTTGGTCAGAGCGGCTGACTTGATGTTCTGGTGCCGATCCGATCCAATACTATAAAGCGGTACAACAAATAGAGCGCTCCGACCGACAACACCGCGCCGATCAGGAACGGCAGGCTGTGGCTGTAATCGTAAATGCCGGCTCCGAGCAGCGGTCCCGCGATGCGGCCCAGGCTGTCCATCGACGAGCTCAAGCCGGATGCGACCCCCTGCCCGACCTTGGTCTTCTGCGTGATCAGCGAGGTTACACAGGGCCGGATCAACGCATTCCCGGCCGCAAATACGCTTAAGTAAATCGAAGCGGTGAGCAGGCTGCTGGAAAACAAAATAAGCACGAAGCCCGCCGCCGACAATAACAAACCGATGCCGATAACACGGGACTCCTGTCCCCGCTTGATAAGACGGCGTACAACTCCGCCCTGAATCAAGGCGCCGACGATGCCGCTGACGGCGAACATGATGCCGAGCTGCTGCGGAGTAGCTCCGATCTGATCCCGTTGGAACAGCAGCAGCGTCGCCTCGAGACCGGCCAGCGAGAAGGAGACGAAGAACGACAAGACGTACAAATATTTCAGCGAGCCGACGAAGGCCGTCCAGCGCGACTGTTTCGAATCCCGCGTCTGCTGGCGGGCTTCCGCGGACACCGATTCCTGCAGCATGAAATAAGCGAATACGAACATGAGCAGCGCCAGCAGCGCGGCAGCGAAGAACGGCACATGGTAACCGAAGCCGCTTAACAAGCCGCCGACCGCCGGGCCGAAAATAAACCCGAGTCCGATCGACATGCCGACCAGCCCCATCCCTTTCGTCCGGTTTTCTTCAGATGTAATGTCCGCAACGTAAGCGACCGCACAGGCCGTAACTGCCCCGGAGAACAAGCCGCCCAAAATACGCGAAATATACATAAGGACCAGATGGTCTCCGGCAATGCCGAAAATGAAGAAGCTTACGCTGAACCCCAATGTGCCGATCATAATGATCGGACGTCTGCCGATCCGGTCTGACCAAGCTCCCCAAAACGGCGACATGAGGAACGAAACGAGCGAGTACACGGAGAGCAGCATGCCCAGATGAAAGCTTTCGGCGCCCGATCCGGTTACAACCTCGGGGAGCACGGGAATAATGATGCCAAAGCCGATAAAAATCGTCATGATCAGCACCATGATTACGAGAAGCCTTTTGTCCATAGGTGTGACGTTTCCTTCCGATTTATAGTAAGTAATCTAACTGTACCATATCTTTTTTGACGATGGAAATATTGTACGCAAGGTTAACAAAATCGACAAACCTGCAAACTTCACAAAGGTTTTACAAAAACCGCTTGCATCCGTGTCGCATTTTGCTATACTCGATTTGTTTGCTTTTTTCAAGCAGGCCACCATAACTTATTCATGAAGGGTAGGGATGACCGTGGATCAGACGAAAACTCCCCTGTTCACTGCGTTGAAAGAACACGCTGCGCGCAATCCGGTGCAATTTCATATTCCAGGACATAAAAAAGGCGTGGGGATGGACCCTGAGTTCCGGGAGTTTATCGGCGATAACGCGCTCTCCATCGACCTGATCAATATCGCGCCGCTCGACGATTTGCATCAGCCGACCGGCGTTATCGAACAATCGCAGAGGCTCGCGGCCGAAGCGTTCGGCGCCGACCATACGTTCTTCTCCGTACAAGGGACAAGCGGGGCGATCATGACGATGATTCTTACCGTCTGCTCCCAGGGCGATAAAATTATCGTGCCGCGCAACGTGCACAAGTCGATCATGGCGGCCATTATTTTCGCAGGCGCCAAGCCGGTTTTCTTAAAGCCGGTGCGTGACGAAAATCTGGGCATCGATCACGGCGTGACGACCTCGTCGGTCAGACGGGCGCTCGAGCGCCATCCCGACGCCAAAGCGGTGCTCGTGATCAATCCGACTTATTACGGCGTCTGCGCGAACCTGAAAGAAATCGTGGACATCGTCCACGGCTACAACATTCCGGTGCTGGTGGACGAAGCACACGGCGTGCTCATCCACTTCAACGACAAGCTCCCGATGTCGGCCATGCAGGCCGGCGCCGATATGGCCGCTACGAGCGTGCACAAGCTCGGCGGTTCGATGACGCAAAGCTCCGTGCTGAACATTCGCGAAGGCCGCGTCAATGTCCGCCGCGCGAAGACCATCATCAGCATGCTGACGACTACGTCGACGTCCTACATCCTGCTCGCGTCGCTGGACAGCGCACGCCGCAATTTGGCGTTGAACGGCGAAGCGATGGCGGACCGCGCCATTGAGCTTGCGGAGTACGCGCGCAATCAAATCAACGAGATTCCGGGACTTTCCTGCTTCGGCCGGGAAATTTTGGGCAGTGAAGCAACCTTCGACTGCGATCCGACCAAAGTCAATATTCATGTCCGTCACCTGGGCATTACCGGCTACGACGCCGAAAACTGGCTGCGCGAGCAGTACAACATCGAAGTCGAGCTCAGCGACATGTACAATATCCTGTGCCTGGTGACGCCGGGCGATACCCAGGAGAACATCGACACGCTGCTTGCGGCGCTGCGCCGCTTGTCGGCCGAGAATTACAACATCCGGCAAGCTAACGAGCTGGTGATCAAAATTCCAAAGATTCCGCAGCTGACCCTTTCGCCCCGCGACGCCTTCTACGGCGATACGGAGCTTATTCCGTTCAAGGAGTCGGCCGATCGGATCATCGCCGAGTTCATTTACGTGTACCCGCCGGGTATCCCGATCTTGCTGCCGGGGGAAGTCATTTCGCAGGATTTGATCGACTATATCACCGAGCATATCGAGGTCGGTCTTCCCGTTAAAGGTCCCGAGGACCGCAGCATCGAATTCGTCAAAGTGATCGTGGAAACCCCTGCTATTTTCTAAAGACCAGGTCAAAAACGCTTGCCTTCGGTTGATCCGCGGCAAGCGTTTTTTTATGGTTACAGCCTTACGATCGAGCTTCCGCTTCGGCCTGCGCTTCGAGCCATTCGATCACATCGGCCACCGCATGCTCCTGGTGATGCTTCCCCTTCCGGTTCGCCGCTTCAATAAGCAGCGGGTGCGCGTTCTCAACCGCAACGCCGATCCCTGCCCTGCGGATCATTTCCAAGTCGTTCAAATGGTCGCCGATCGCCACGCATCGTTCCATCGCTATCCCTATTTTATCCGTTAACAGCTCCAATGCGTGGCCTTTAGTCGCCCCTCTGGCCAGCATCTCAAAATATCGGTCGTCGGATCGCACCCATTCGATCTGCGCAGCTTCGGTCAGCCGAACGATCGCCTCGCTCGTCTGATCGAGCCGCTCCGGCTCCCAAGCGAATAATACTTTCAGCCAATCCGGCGGCACCTTCGTCACATCGTCGATCGGCTGGTACGGAAACCGCTCGATTTGTCGATGCCGCGCCGTCCACTCATTCTCGCGCAGCACATACGGGTAAGGCTCCCCCTGCACATAAATTTCCGCGCCGATGCCGGGGAACGCCTCAACGACTTGCTGCAGCGCCGCTTTCCCCGCATCCGGCAGCTTGGACTGCCAAATCGCTTCCTCCCGGCTATAATCGTAGATAACCGCTCCGTTATATAAAATCGCGGGCGTGTTGACCGGGAGCTGCTTGACGAAATAACCCGCCGGTTCGACAATACGCCCCGTCGCTACCGTAAACAATCCGCCTTGGGCGACGAAACGCTCAATGGCGGCCAAGTTTTCTTTACTGATTTCCTTCTGCGCATTCAGCAGCGTTCCGTCCATATCCGTGACGAGCAAATAACCTTCAAACCTCTTCCTATCCACGGGAAATCCCTCTCTGTTCTTTGTTTACGCGGCGACTTTCGCTCACGTCACAAGTATTGTATTTGGTTTTTCTTAATGCTATGATGATCATGGTGCATGACAAAAGTCAAATCGTTCCAGTTCATTAAGTAGGCAGGTGCATGGGTCATGGCGCAAAGCGCATATATCAAATTCGTGGAAGGCTCGTCCATTTCCTCGTTAACTCTGGATGAGCTCAAGCAGCAGCTGGAGCATTACCGGGAGCAGCTTGCACTGACCGGCAAACAGCTCGGCTGGGAGTACGACGATGCCGGATTTCCGTATACGATCGAATCAAAACCGGAAGCCGAAGGCAAATGGTTTTTTTTGAAAGGGACCAACCCCCTCTACAAATATATCGTGATGGGCGTCGGAACCGAGAAAAACGGCGATGCCGAACGACACTTCGTACAGATGGTGCTGCCGGATGGCTGCACCCACGGTGACAAATCCAAGGGCAATGAATTCAGCAAATACTTGGGCAAGCTGTGGAAAGCCGAACTGCAATTGTTTAACGGACGTACGATGTACTTCAACCCTCGCAAATGATGGACCGAACGAAAAACCCTTCTTGCTGACAAGAAGGGTTTTTCGTTCAAGATTTATTATTCTTGCTCTTCAACGATCTCGTTGTAAATCGCAACAACGCGATCCCATTCCTCTTCGTCTTCGATACTGGCAAGGAACGCCTCGCCGTTCTCTTCTTCAATTCGGAATATAACACCGTCGGCTTCCATATCATTGCGATCGAGAAGTACCGCATAAGCCTGTTCTTTGGCTTCAAAGGTGTACACCATTACCATCTCATGTTCGACACCGTCTTGGTCCGTCACGATAAAAATCTCATCCTCGTGATCATGGTCGCAGGAAGCGTCATGAATGTGATCGCTCATGGGAAGACCTCATTTCTTCATTGTATTGATTGCTCCCACGTATCGTACCACGCATTCGGATCCCAAGTCAATGAACAAGGCATGTCCAAAACCGCCATATTTATTCGGATAGAATCGCTTTCTCGGAGACGACCACGTAGTCGCTGTCCGCATTCGGTTTGATCGAGAATCGAACGGTATACTGGCCGGCTTCAGTGAACGTCACGTTAAACGGCCACGTGTACCAAAAGCTGCTCTTCTGTCCGTCCACCACTTCTTCGCGCGCCTTCACCTGTTCGCCGCCCGGCGATACGATGGAAATGCGGAAGGAGTAAATGGACGTATCCAGGTTGTCAATTTGTGAAAAAACCGCAAAATCAAGGCGATCGCCTTTCTTCACGCCGCCGAAAGGCTGCTTGATGGAATAATCGTCTTCCACCTTCTTGGCGACAAACATATGTACATTGGGCTTGTAAACCGAGACGGTACGGCTGCCGTTATCCCATTTCACAATCGATTGAAGCGTGTCAGACAAGATCCGGGCAGGAACGACGGCGCTTCCTTTCATTAAAAAAGAGGGTGTCTCGTCCGAACCAAACGACCTCTCCTTGTCATTTACCATCAATCTCACTTTCGAATACCCTTCAAAATCTCCCCACATGGAACTGGCGAAAGCTCCTGCCGTACCGAACAAAGAAAGCGAGAGCACCATCGTCAGTAATCGCGGTACCTTCATTGCAAGTAACCTCCATCGTTATTGTGCATTTGCTAAGTTATACTCTACAGACCGGCAAGAGTTGCGGAGATTGTGCCAAATTTATTAATAGTCAAGAACCGACAGCCAAACCGTTAAATTTAAGCAAAATGTGACGAAACTATCTTGAATCCGTATTGAAAAGCGTGATAGATTATAGAAAATATCGGCTGCAACGCCAAAAGCTGAGCGGAGGAACGTCATTGAGCCTGCAACTGCAAATGATAGGCACAGGAAGCGCGTTTGCCAAAACATTCTATAATAATAATGCGCTGATTTATTTGAACGACTTCACGTTATTGATCGATTGCGGCTACACCGCACCAAGAGCCTTGTTTGAGCTTGGCATCTCGCTCGATCAAATCGATGCGGTCCTGATCACGCATATCCATGCCGATCATGTCGGCGGCCTCGAAGAACTCGCTTTTCAATGCTTGTATACGTTCAAGCGGCGAATCAAGCTTCTCGTCCCCTTCTCTATCGAGCATATGTTGTGGGATCACTCCCTCCGCGGAGGTCTTGAGAACAAAGACGAGGGCATTTCGAGCTTGAACGATTATTTCGATGTCATTCCGCTTGCCGAGAACACGCCGATCTCCATTCGTCCGGACTTGACCGTCCGGCTGCTTCCGACCGATCATATTCGCGGGAAGAAAAGCTATTCGCTGCTTCTGAACGATCGTCTGTTCTACAGCGCGGACGCCAGGTTCGACCTTGAGCTGCTGATGAGCTTGCACATCAAGGGTTGCGATCATTTTCTGCATGACTGCCAGCTGCATTCGCCGGGTCACGTCCACGCCAGTTTGGAGGAGCTGCTCACGCTGCCGGTCGACTTGCAGCAGAAAACCTGGCTGATGCATTATTCCGATCAAATGCCAGATTATATAGGGAAAACGGGACATATGAGATTTATCGAACCGTTCAAGCGTTATACGTTCTAAGCGATAAACGAACCGCGCCAGCGTATCGGTTTGCTTCGCTCCGGGCATGTCCTCCCCTTTTTCGGCATAATTTCCCTCTGGTTGAAGCATCCTAGTCATAAGGAGGCGATATAGATGGAAGAACCCACTCAACACGTCGTAGCTGTTCGCAAGAACGGCGACGGCGATATCGTAGAAATGAAATTGTCCTCGGGCCAGGTCGTCGATTACGAGGAAGCCCAGTACATGGCCAAGAACGGGCAAATCTCGGGCGTCAACGTTTTCCGGGGCCGCGACGGAGACGAGCATCTGCGTTCGAACGCTGACGGAGACCCGACCAACAACCTGGACAACTTGCCCGGCTTCTAACTACTGGACAACCGCGACAAGCCGAATTTTTCTCGGCTTGTCATTTTTTTACTTGAATTTTGACAGCGCTTAGAAGGATTTCATCGAATTATACAGAATTTCAATTAATACGAACAAAATCTGCGAAAATTTGGGAGTTGGAGTACCGCAATGAAAGGTAATGCGATCTTCCTGATTTACTCGATTCTTGTATGCACTTGGTCGATCGGCTACGGGCTAACGGCAAGCATCCCACTGCTAATCCTGGTAACGCTGCTGTACATGCTGACCTTCTTCATAAAACGTCCTTATTACGGAAACACTTCCATTCAGTTATTGTTATTGGTCGCTCTACATGCCATCAGCGCGACAAGCTGGTGTCTTCCGCTTTACTTGCTGCACATGAGCCAGATGTATTATCGGGTCTCGAAATTTTCGACAGCGCTTCTCTTCAACGTCGCCTTGATGGGAGCTTACGTAATCGTCTCGTTAACCTACCGACCGCTCATTGCTGCCCATTTGACGGATATCGCTTTTCAAGCGGTCAGCTGTCTCATTTTGGCTTATATATTCGGAAGGCTCATTAAGGAAATGGAGCTGCAGAAGCAGCTGCTGGCCTACGAGAAGAAACATCTCAGCACGCATGACCCGTTGACTGGCCTTTATAATTTCCAGGAATTTCACCATCAAATGGAAATGATCGTTAAACAGAAGAAACCGATCGTTCTTGTGCTTGCCGACTGTAAAGACTTGAAGTCACTCAATACGACGAACGGATTTCAAGGAGTCAACGACATTTTGAAGGAAGCGGCCCAGCTGCTGCGCATCATGTTCCCCGAAAGTTCATTAATCAGCCGTTACGGCGGCGATGAATTCGCGATCGTGATGGAATATACCAATACCCGCCAAACGATCAATACGATTACACAATTGCTCGCTTCGGAATTTCCGAAATTGACCGGTATCGAAATTAACTTCGGGATGGCCTGCTATCCGCAAGACGGCTTGAATAAGGACGATTTGATGTCCTTCGCTGAACATCATCTCTATATGATGAAACGGGAAAGCTGGCTAAAGCGCGAGGAGCATATGCTGCGAAGCGAGAAGCTGCGCGTAGTGGGCGAGTTAGCGTCCGGGATGGCGCACGAAATTCGCAATCCTCTGACGACGATCAAAGGCTTCTTGCAGTTATCCAAAGCGGGGAATTACAACGTGGAGCCGTGGTACGATTTAATTATGGACGAAATAACCCGGATGAGCATGCTGACGGCGGAGTTTTTGCAATTTTCCAAGCCCCATGTTACCCAATACCGCGTACAATCGATCCGAAGCTGCATCGAGCGGGTCATCTCGCTGCTCGACTCGGAAACGACCAGGTTGGGACATCAGATTCACTTCGAATATGATCCAATGGATATTCGCATGCTAATGGATCAGGACAAAATGCTGCAGCTGCTGCTCAACTTAATGAAGAACGCGCTCGAAGCCATGGTGGATCAGGGAGACATCTTTATTCGGCTGTATAAGCAGCAAAATTACGCAGTCATCGAAATTGCCGATACTGGCAAAGGGATCCCCGAGGCCGAGCTGGACAAAATATTCATTCCGTTCTATACCACCAAAGATTCAGGCACGGGCCTCGGGCTTTCCATCTGTCATAAAATTGTACAGGATCATGACGGTACGATTGAGGTTGAGAGTTTGATCGGGACGGGAACAAAGTTTACCATTACGCTGCCGACCGCGGAAACGGATGAGCCGCGAAACCCCCAAGCTAACGTAGAGCTGACCACCATTTCCGTGTGAACGCCAGCCCTGCCGTGAAGGGATTTCGGCTAGGCTCGCTTACATAACTAAGAAAACCGATAACGGCTCCCAATACAGCACCCCCCAGCACTTCCGCAGGCATATGACCGAGGCGCTCTTCCAATTCGGCATCACGTCTTCGGTGGGCATGATGGGGGTGTTCTTGCGTCAGCTTGAATACCGTATCTTCGAGCTCGTTCACTTCCATTGCGATCAGGCCGGCCTGGCGGCGAATGCCCATCGCATCGAACATCACAATCAAGCTCAGCAGGGTTGCCAGAGCGAACGAATCGCTGCTAAAGCCCTTCTTCAATCCGAGATAGCTGGCAAGTGATACGACCCCTGCCGCATGTGAGCTTGGCATGCCTCCCGTCCGAAACAAATCCGACCAAGACCAGCTCCTGCGTTCCTGCAAATGCGCAGGTATTTTCAACAGCTGCGCCGCTCCAACCCCTACAATGGACGTCCATAACGCCCGGTTCATACGCATCACCTCTTCACTAGGATGAGACGCGACGTATCTTTCTATGCGAACGAAAGCCGTGAATAAATCGGCAGACCGTAGTTAAAACCGTGTAAGCATTGAAATCGGAAAACTTGCCTCCGGATCGTTATCCAGTTTGCCCCAAGCCATAATTCCGTTGACATACGCCACTTCAAAAGGCAGCTGGATCCCCTCGACCTTGTATAAACCAGGCGGAAAGTCAGCCGGATTCAACAGGTACGCCTGTGCCGTATACAGCTTACGTTCGGCAACCGCACGTTGACTGGGGAATTCGGCGTTCTCCTTTTCAGATTGAATCCAGCGGATTTCTTCCAGCAGTTCTTCTCTACTCATCTGGCTGTATAATTTTTTCATTTGGCATATCCCCTCCGAAAGACCCAAGACATTTATCCTGAATCCCATTCATTGTGTCGAAGCTTTGTCTATTCATCGCTCATCCTGTCAAGCCATGTAACAAAGTATTTATCGAAAATAACGAAGCAAAGTGGTATAATAAGTTACCCGATAGAAGGAAGGAGGAATTTGAAGTTATGAATACGGAATTGTTATTTATGAACCAAAAAATTCCGGTTAGCTTTATTTCCAGCGATCAAAAAGCGATACCGCAACTGATCAACATATTGGAGCGCAATTCATCCCATTCCTCGGCTGCCGGCACCTCGGACTTTAATCAAATCGATCGAATTGAAATTATCGGAAACAACGCCGTTTTGCATAAGAAGCATGTGAATCAATGTATCGAATTGCCGCTCTATTAGAGCGGCTTTTTACTGCTTAAGACGGATATTCATGGACAAGCACGCTACGATATACTAGAGGAGTCGATAGTAACTATATTTTTATTTGCAAAGGAATGTCTGCTTATGAGCACGAATAACAAGCGAAATTTCTTTCGCCTAACGTTTACAGTTCCGCTCGGCGCCGATGTGAAAATCTTCGGAATGGGCGATTTAGATCCGGAAACCAAGCTATATAAAGCCGCGCTTGTCGATTTAAGCGCAGGAGGCGCACGCTTCTTTACTCAGGCGCCCTTACCGGATAAGCCCGGTCTGCTGACCGAACTCCGGTTTATGTGTCTGGGCCATGAATACCGGCCGTACGGCCCGATCGTGCGCTCCATTTTGCCGGAGCCCGGCCATTATGAGTACTGCATCCAATTTTCCTTGGACGACACCGACACATCGGCGTTAACCAGGATGTTAAATCAGCTTGCAATCAAGCTCCGCCGAACCCCTAACGTACCTGGCTGCAGTTTCCTGACTCCGGAGGAAACGGCGGAATTTGAGCATTTTTAGCGTGCTTTACCGGATAAACCGACTGTCAAATACCGTTTCCCCGAATCCGCGTGCCCGATCCAACTGCGAAACAGCAGCTGGTCGGGTTTTAGTTTGTCATGAAGCTCCTTGAGCCCCAACACAGCGGCTTCCAGCCCGTACTTGCCAAACGCCTCGAACAGGAAGCGCGTCCGTTCCTCGTCCGTCCTATCCTCGTACAATTCGTCCGCGATCCACTTCCGCTCCTCATCCAGAACAATCATATCGGTCCACATCGCCACCCGTCCATCCGGCTTCACCAACGACAGCAGCAGCCTGTTGTACCCTGTGATCAATGAGTTTCGCAAGTAGGCAAGCGCTTCTAAGATGGAGCGAATATCCGCTTCGTTGTACCGGTCCATGTAACCATGGAACTGCAGCAGCGCATCCGGATAAAACAACGGCGTATGTACACCCGAAGACATGACAAACGAGAACGATTTCTTGAGGTGCGGCACGACCTCGTGGCGGTTAACCTGGAAGCTGGCATCGCGCAAAAATCCGGCGATGTCCGCGGCCGACGACTCATTCAGCAGCAGTTCCTCAAATTTTTCATAGAACGAAATTTGATCCAGGCACGTATAATCGACTCGCGTCAATGATCGAAGCCGGCTCTGTGCCAATCCCCCCGTCTTGTCCAGCCATTCCTCCAGCATATTATCTTCCGTATCGAGCACGGTCACTTGTTGAAAATGCACCGCCAGCCCCGGCAAATCCACATCACCGTGATTCCCCGCTCCAAGCACTACCGCTTTCTCGGGCTTCGCCAGCAGACTGATGGAGTCCTCCACCAAACGGCGCACATGGTAACGATGAGTTCCGTACTCGTGCTCTCCCCAGTCCAAGCTTTCGTTCTCGATTGCCGCAGTATCTCCGCCGCCGAACTGCGACTGCATCATCCATGGCAAATCCTTCATGATTGTCCCCTCTTTCGTTGGCCATACTCCTCGTTCATATTATAACATACCGCTCTTTGAGAAAATACGACAGGAGACCTGTAAGCCATATGCTTTAATCGAGGCCTAATCCTAAACGTTCTAAAAAAATGGGGATGACGTGTTGACAAAATATTAAGATCTTGATAATATAATAATCGTCCCCTTGAGAGACACGAAAGAAAAAGGAAATAACTTTATCCATGACTTGTTAGCTCAGCTGGGAGAGCACCATCTTGACAGGGTGGGGGTCAGTGGTTCGAGCCCACTACAGGTCATACGGAAAAACCCTTGTGTAGCAAGGGTTTTTTGCTTTTTATCGAACTTCATTCATTCTTTATTTGGACAAGCTGGGGGCTATTTGGGGGCCGAATATATGTAAATGTATTTAAATTAATTATAGACCAGCTCTGAAACGTTCCTTGTCTGAATTATTTTGGGCATTAATGGAGATTGTCATGGAAGGTACGATAAATATTGAACTCAATAAGGGATCAAGTCGCATGTTCCGAAGGCCTCTCCAGATAAGAACGTCATCTGTCTGCCCGCGTCGCCCCTTGCTGGACATACATTGTAATATAAGCCCACACCACCCGTGCGGGCCTATTTATTTCATTGTCATTTGAATCTTACCGTAGTAAAATGACTATTTGTTAACAGCATGAATAAATAGGAGAGAGAACAGCATGAACGCAGTAGAAAAAGTCAGCAATTTTGTAGGTAAAACGTTTTCGCTTTGGGTTATCTTGTTTGCATGTCTAGGATTCTTTGCTCCACATCTGTTCACCGGCTACAAATCCTTGATTTCACCGCTTCTCGGCATCGTCATGTTCGGTATGGGGCTCACGCTTTCCGCTGCCGACTTTCGCGAAGTGTTTCGCCGGCCTAAGGATGTCGCCATCGGTGTCATCGGACACTACCTGATCATGCCTTCCATCGCCTATTTGTTGGCCATCGGCTTGAACCTTCCTCCGGAAATTGCGGTTGGCGTCATCTTGGTCGGCTGCTGCCCGAGCGGTACCGCCTCCAACGTCATGACGTTGCCAAGGGCGATGTAGCGCTTGGCGTATCGATCGCTTCGGTTTCTACGATCATCGCGCCATTTGCCACTCCCGCCTTGATCTCGCTTTTGGCCGGCAAATGGATGGATATTAATGCGAAGTCTTTATTTATGGACATCTTGCAGGTCGTCATTTTACCGATCGTGCTGGGCATTATTGCGAAAGCTATATTCCGCAAGCAAGCCGAAGCCAGCGTCAAAGCGCTGCCGCTCATTTCCACGATTGCGATCGTGCTCATTGTCGCCATCGTCGTAGGCTTGAACCAGCCGAAAATCATGTCCAACGGACTGCTCATTTTCGCGGCTGTCATCCTCCACAATTTGCTTGGCTACCTGCTCGGTTATTTCTTTGCCAAGCTGTTCGGCATGGATTTGGCCAAGCGTAAGGCAGTTACTCTGGAAACAGGGATGCAGAACTCGGGTCTGGGAGCTGCTTTGGCTGCCGCACATTTCAGCCCGCTGGCAGCTGTGCCTAGCGCCTTGTTCAGCGTGTGGCACAACTTGTCGGGTTCGATGCTGGCCACCTGGTTTGCGAGAAGAACTGAAGATAAGAACAAGCAGTAGCCCGCCTCATCAAGCATCGCGCCAACTTGGTTGGCGGATGCTTTTTTTTACATTCCCTCCGATTTCCAGCACATTGAACTAGTCTCTCATATTCCTCGCCATCTTCTCCATCCGTTTATCTTGTTCCTTACTATCGGAGTATTTGTTAGTTAAAGCGGGATTTCTCATTCAAAAAGGCTGGCATGTTTGGTATTCGATTCCATTTTATTTTTTGTTCTTTCATGTATTCCTTCCGTGGCATCTTCGCTTCATCAGGTCTGCAGAAGCTGCAAACAAAGTCCAACAAGACCATGCACCTGTCTTCCCGGCGAATTCGCCAACCAACGGGACAGCCTCTTTCACGGTCCGTGTAACCAAATGGATGGGGTATCATGAGAAAACGCCGCTCCTCATAAAATGGATAGAAAAAAAAGAAAAGGCAAACTAACATTTTCATATACGGGTTGAGTTCATATATTTGTCAAAAGTGTATCGTTTTCAAGCAAAAAATGACAAAACCTCTTATTTTAACACCGTATATTTATTTGCCAATATAATGTTATATTATTCCAGTCAGTTAAATATAGATGCAGGAAAGGATGATCTTGAATAACTATGACTGTCTTATTTGTTGAAAAATTACTTTTTGTTGAAAGTCAAAGCGTCAATCCTCAAGATGCAATTATTATTCGTTTACTTATGGAGGGTGTAGGAGTTCACGAGTTAGTATATTTGACCAAGGATTCTCTGGATATAACCAACCGTATGCTCACCCTAAAGGATGCTTATGACATCGAACGAAAAATTCCCGTGACACGAAAGTGCGTTGAGCTTTTTCAAAGCGCTGTCGAGCAGACTAAATATATTTTGCAAAACGGTTATAATCAAACCAGACAAAATTCAGTAAATTTGCGAGACAGCCGGTTTCTGATCAAAGTAAGCGTGCAGGATTACATCGCTAATGAAAGCATGATAACGGAATTAGATTCTGTGATTTTACGGGTCATCTACATGAGACTCAAACGGCTGGCCGAGTTTTTTTCGATGCCGGAACTAACTCATTTTGCAACCGGCAAGCCCGCCCTTCAAACAAAGGTATACGCATAAAAAGGAGGCTATTAAGCCTCCTTTTTTATATGAAGAAACCTGGATCCGCAGCAATGAGCAGCTGTGTTTCTTTTACATCGCGTCTAATTTCTTTTTCTGCATGCTTAAATATTCAGTTCTCGGATCATAAACGATATGAGGATCGCTTATTTGTCTGAGATCTTTCCAGTAACACAGCACTCTTCCTTCATTCCCCCCCTTGAACATTTTACATCCTGAGCAAAAGTTGTCTATTTGGAATTGGTTTAATTCAACCACTTTATTTCGTAAGCAGCAATACACGTTTCCAATTTCATTGGCATAGTTAACATGGTTAATATACATAGCCATCCCTCCGCTTGCCCATTTAGTATGAGTATGGAAATTATACTGGATGTGAGCTGAAAAAAGGGCTCGAACGATGTTCACAAAATTGTGAGATTTTGACGAAAACCATTAAAATAATAACTGGCCCATTCATGACTTTATTTTCCTGTACTTGTTTCGCAAGTAAAAGCAGAAAATGAATGCGAACAATTCATCTGGGGGAAATGGATCATGAACCGAGTCCGTACATGCCTTGGCGATTTTTATTGCTTGTACTTTGGTGTGGGTTGGGCAAGGGGCATTAGCGGAACCGGCTCATAAAGCCGTTTTAACCGTGAAAACTTCCCTTGATTCCGAACTCGAGACAAACCTGGAGCTGACGAATAACTTCGAACGCTTCCTGAAGCACGGTCAGCGTAAATCTGTCCAAAACATCCCCGTTCTGGATACTTACTTGACCCTAAATCGTAATGGAGAGCATCTCACCTTTCTGGTTGACCAGGCAGGCAACTTATACGATGAGAAGACCCTTGAAATTATTTATCTTCAAGAGCACATAAAATCGGAACTCAGGAATTACGTCCATAGCTTGCGCTCCAAACACTATGGCCAAATGATCGAGTGGGATAATGCTTCAACCTTGATCCCGAAGCAAGCGAAGTTCAAAGTCGTCGACCTGGAAACCGGCCTCTCGTTTAACGTGCAGAGAAGAGCGGGAAGCAAACACGCGGATGTACAACCTTTGACCAAAGAAGATACCGCCATCATGAAACAAATCTACAACGGAGCCTGGAGCTGGCGGCGAAAAGCAATTATTGTTCAAACCGAGGATCAGCGGCTTGCCGCATCCATGCACGGCATGCCGCATGGCGGCGACGGCATTCCGGATAATGATTTTTCGGGCCATTTTTGTATCCATTTTACAGGAAGCTCTACCCACGGCTCCGGAAACGTTGATCCTGAACATCAGTTGATGGTATATAAGGCTGCCGGAAAATTAGTTGATTATTTCAATGAAGCTTCCCCTTATCAAATTGCGGACGCCTTTTTGATCGCATTAAACCTGAAGGAACCGCAAATCTTGAAAATGAGCTTTGCAGACGCCAAGGATCCGCAGCTTGATTATTTTCTGAAAGAAAAGGACCGGCTCAAAGGCATTCGCAAAAGATCCAGTCACGTTGACAAACCGTTCTCCGGTGTACTAGCTTTGGAATTTCCACTTGAAGTCAACATGTACCGGGAAAACAACCGCGTCGACAAAGCAACTTTTACGTTCCAAATGATCCGGGGATCTCTGCTGGAACCGTGGACCATTACATCCATCAGCATGGTTTCCTAAATAGGGGATCGGGCTAAACCCCTACCGTCTGGTGATTCATTCATAAAAACCAGGCATGCGGTAAATAAATATATTGTTGATTAATTGAACTGGAGGCAAATAAACCTATGTCACAATCGATTGAAGTTGCTTTACGAACGCTTCTTGCGGTTCTTGTGCTTTTTTTGTTAACGAAGCTGCTTGGCAAACGGCAAATATCCCAGCTTTCTTTTTTTGAATACATTACGGGCATTACGATCGGAAGCCTGGCTGCCTACGTTTCAATGGATTTAGATTCGATGTGGCATCTAGGTTTAATTTCACTGGTCGTTTGGGTATTGGTGTCGTTTCTTATTGAAATATTACAGATGAAAAGCAAAGTGTTCCGGGACTGGGTTGACGGAAAAGGAACCATTCTCATCAAGGATGGGAAAATAATGGAGGACAATCTAAAGAAAGAACGTCTCACAACCGATGAACTGCTGGAGCAGCTGCGTAAGAAAAATATATTTAAAGCGGCTGATGTTGAGTTTGCGGTCATGGAGCCCAGCGGCGAAATTAATGTGCTGGCAACCAAAGAAAACCAACCTTTAACCCCCAAGCATCTCGGTATTAAAGTAGGTCCCGAACAGGAACCGCAGACGGTTATTATGGACGGGAAAATGTTGGATGAGCCGCTGGCGACGATCGGATTAAGCCGGGAGTGGTTATACACCGAGCTGGAGAAGATCGGCGCTACCCTTGAGAATGTGTTCGTAGGGCAAGTTGATTCCTATGGTCAATTGTACGTCGACCTATATGACGACCAGCTCAAGGTTCCGCAGCCCCAGCTTAAGGCTACGCTGCTCGCCACCCTCAAGAAATGTGAAGCGGATCTTGAATTATATGGGCTTACAACGAAAGACGAGACGACGAAACAGATGTATGAACAGTGTTCCCGTAAATTACAAAGAGTGATTACGGAAATTAGACCGTTATTGGTCAGCTAGACCGGGTCTCTCCATTATAACAGCATAGGAAACCACCGGATCGTGTTGGCCGGTGGTTTTATGCGTTCCCGCAGCCGATAGACGAGTATTAAAGCGCGCATAAACAGCATACAATCAACAAACGACATTTCGGGGGAATGGGACATGGAGCAATGGGAAATCCGGCAGCCGAAACTGACGCATGTTCTTAAAAATACCGACGAAAACTTGTTTCAGGAGTTAGCGAAAGACTTCTCGGCAATTATTGGCTCCCCGGTTAAAGTATCCATTGTGAAAGAAAAGGAAAGATGGATGATTTTTTACAACCCTTCCGGCGAAGGCTTATTTCGCTTCTATATAAGCCTGCACGACCCGTCGATGAAGGAATACCTGACAAGCGATTTCGAGCTTGATCGCCCCGTCATTCAAATTCATGAATTGTTCGTCCACCCGATCGGACAGGGGCTCGGAACACAACTCATCTTCAAGCTGCTGGATCGTATCCAAGACACCAAGTTCGAGCTAATCGTATTGCGTGCAGAAAGTGAAAGAGCCGCACGGTTTTGGATCAAATTCGGATTTGAATACAAGGAGGATACGACCCCTTACATGCCATCCATGTCGCTTGATTTGGTGCCGATCCAACGAAGAACGACACCGGTTGTGAAAATACAATTTAAACAAACCTCGACTTGACCCAGGCCCGGATGCCCAACAGACGAAGCGAGCGGCGCGGCCGCAAACCTTTCCACGCGTCTAGCGGCCCGTCAGCCGGAAGCTTTTCCAGCCCGTGCGGCCGCTAACGGGTACTGTGAAGAAACTGTCTGCAAAAAAAGCCGTTGTGGCCAAGTCCACCACACGGCTTTTCTCGCGTCTTAACCTCCATGCCTGCGCACTTTGCGTATATTCTTGCTCTTCTCTTCGGCCGCTTTAGCGTCGTCTTCCGCTTCCGAAACCCACAGCAAGCCCATACAAAGCAAGAACATCCCGCCGACCAACACCAGTCCAGGCATCAATAATCCTTGAACCTGTACATAAAGAACTCCGGCTATTGAGACCAAGAGGCCGGCAAACAAGCCCAGCCCGATCCGTTGGGCGGTTTGTCGCTTCAAGCGGAAACACCTCCTTAAACCATAAGCATCTCTTCTCTTCTAGTCTATTCGACTGTCAGCCGCTTAGAAGCGGTGCTTCCGGGCCGGATAAAGCCGATCCATCAATAAAAAGACCTGTTCCATTCAGAACAGGTCCTTGTTTGTTATTCAGGGTAAGGAGGATAAGGGATTGGGGTCAAACTATTCGGTTTCTTCCGATACTTCCTCGGACAATACTTCTTCCGTCACTTCGCCGGATGCGGCTTCTTCAACAGCCTCTTCTTCCGAAGCGGCCTCTTCAGCTTGTTCCACAACTACTTCTTCCACAACTTCTTCTTCAGACCGTACTTTCTCGTCTTCTCCCATATGTAATCCCTCCCAATGTTCGCCTAGGTTACCTAGACGTACCCTTAGTATACGATAGAGGCATATGAAATTGATGTCGTTTCATGCGGGCGAAAATATTACATTTCGATTACAAAAAAAGCAGGGACAGCCGAACCTGCATACCCATCTGAGCTTACTCCCTCAGCGCTTCGCTGAGCTTTGTCGACATCGACGGCTTCTGCGCTGTCGCCGCCTTCAGCAGCGCTGTCTTCAACCGTTTATTCTCCGCCCTTAGCCGCTCCACTTCCTCCAATAGACCATGGACGATACGTCCGGCTTCCGTCTGCGGCTCGGCACCGTCTCCGTCCAGCTGTCGTATCAGGTCTCTCCAGGCTTCGATCTTATCCGCACTCATCCGCTTGTTACGCCCCTAACTTCGTATACTCAACAATAATCATCAATTCCGATTCCAGTCCGGTCGATTCCCTGTCATTTTTCCGCGAAAACGCGCATAACATGATAGTGCAAAATCACTCGAGTAAAGGAGACACACTATGTACTATTGTATCGCATGCCGTAAATTGCACCGGTTGAACGACGTGCCCGCCCAAATCGTCTTTAAGACAGGATTCCATATTGTCGACGTCACCCGTTACCCTGCGGGACTTTGTCTCGTTTCCCAATCGTTGCAGCAAGAGTTATCAAGCGCTTCGGCCTAGCACAGAAAAAGAAGGGCTGCGGCATGAAGCTCGATACGGCTTGTCAATAGCGCCGTCTCCAAGCCTTAACCGCAATCACGACGGAAAATACGAGCATCGCCAAGCCTACGAACACGCCGAACCCCATCACAAGCCAGCTCATCCAGTGCGCACGGGGTTCCGCCCCTTCGCATGCGCAAGCAAACGAGGGCAGTGTCATAAGGTCAAGTCCCCCGATCGTCATGGCGAACAGCACGGTCGCCAGCCCTCTTCTCCGTCGCCCCCATACGAAGCGCACTTTCCGTATACGTTGTCCTAGACGTAACATAGTTGTATCCCTCTCTCATCGATGATCATCCCGTCTATCGTTAGACGAAATCGCTGCAGGGATTGTTCCACGACAACAGTAATGACCGTAATAAACGGAGCAAAAAGGCGCGTTATGCGCGCCCAACCGGTTTCATGGTCCGGAAAAGCGACGAAATACGCACCAGGGGGCCGCTGTTCGCATCGGGATTATCGTTTTTTTCGCGAATTCCAATCGATGATATTATCTTTCGGCTCTGTTATGTTGATCTCTTCATTTCGTATCATTTGCGATAGATCAGCAATCGTCTTGTCAAGCAGCTCGCCTTTATGTTTCGAGAACAGCCGGCGTCTTTCTTTGAGCAAAATTTCGAGCATCAACTTTTTTTGTTGCTTGCTGAACAGCATGGGCTATTTCACCTGCCGTTAATGGATTAAGGCTTACTTCTCCTCGAAGGTTAAGCATGGTTTGCCGGACGAGCGCCTGATCAGGCTTGAAGGCAATTCGCTCGTTTTAATGCCGTAAGAACGGCAGCCCCGAGGAAAACTCGGATCCCACGTGACATAGAAATGCTTGCATTTGTAACAATTGATCCGTGTTGTCGAAGATGGTTGCGATTGGTTTGCAGCCTGTCTCATCGCTTCCCTTACCGAGTCGATTGGAAAAATTCGATCCACTCGCCGTCCGGGCCGTAGAAGAAAAAGTACCTCGAGCCGTTCGGCAGCGTCGTAATTTCCTGATCGATGAGCCTTACGTCAAGCTCTTTAATCCGAGCAAATTCTTCTTCAATGTCGTCCACGGTAAACGCAATGTGATGCACTTTGCCTTCCGCCGGCAAGCCTTCATTGTAGCCCTGAATCAATTCCAGCTCCGTTTCCGCCTGTTGCCCGAAGCCTAAGAAAGCAAGCTGGATAACGCCGTTCGGATGATCTAACCGCCCCTTCAGCTCCAACCCTACGACTTCCTTATAAAAACGTACCGACGCATCGATGTCTTTCACCATAACACCGACATGCTCGATTTTTTTGCGTGCCACTGTATCCCTCTCCCTCGCCGTTTATTTCTCCAGATTCATCATCCCTGTCCATTATATCACATGCCTTCGCGCTTCACAGCCGCGAAAGGCAAAAAGCAGCACGAGTCCGCCGGTCCGGCGAAGCTCAGGCTGCTAGATCCGCTCCTCCTCATTCACAAAAACGGACGAGGAGCGTATAGGATCAGCTCGCTTGTCCGGCTTTCTAACAATCATCTCCTATTTCGGAGGCAATCCTGTTAGTATCTCCCTGATATTTTTTACCCGCGATTCGGCGCAAATGCCGCGCAGCTCCCCGAACTGCACGAGCGAGGAGCTGGAGATCGACGTGACCCGCACCGTGCCAGCTCGAATAACAGGATCAACATTGACAACACGCATCCGGACATCCTCGTCCGGCAGCAGCTCTGGAATCGGCCTCCAGAACGTCGAGAATTTTGACAAATCGCCCTCACTGCCCGAGAAACGCGAGATTTCCCTCTGCACGGCAAATACCAAGCTTACCGGAGCAAAATAACGCAAATCGCCTACGAACAGCGAGGAGGCATACCCGATATCGTTAACCTTGACCGACTGCACCGTGCTTGTACGTTCGTTCGGTATCGGCACACTTATTCCTCTCCCGTTGGAACAATCATTGTCGGGCCGATGATCAACGATTCCGGCGGCGTGTCGAACACCGATGACAGCGAGATCGACTGAGTGTCTCCTATCAGCAGAACGGAGGCGCTCGCAACCCCGACCACTTTGATATCGCCGACGCATAACGATCTATTTTCCACCTGCAAATTCATTCGAATCATCCGACTTTCCCCCCTCGTCCTTCTGCTTCATCAAATACTGCTCAAGCCCGGATCTTACATCATCAATGACTTTAGATGCGATCGCTTCCTCCTGCTCTTGTGTAAGAAGAAGCGTCTGCCCGTTTCCTCCGATCGATTGCATATAATACTCGATCCGCTGCCCGGTTTGCCCTTGCAGGTCGCCGATCATGAAATCTTGAAATTCTTCGCTCAAGTGGAGCTGATACCGGTCCTGCAGTTTCTCCATCTCGGCAGGCGCGGCTTGCAGCAGGAAGTCATCGACTCGCTTCTGAATGCGCTCGAACGACTCAGAACGGGCCGTATTCGTGTAGACCGTCTTGCCGCCGACCGCCAGGTCGTCGATGTTCTGAGCCCCCAGCCCCGCGGGCGCAATACCGACATTCAGCGTGCCGTCCAGCTTCTCCACCTTCAGCTGATCGAAATTGTACTCGATCTTATCGATCCGTATGCGATCTTGCGACTTGACCTTGTCCAGCTCCTGCTCTAGGCCGTCGATCCGGCTCTCCAAGTAACGGATACGCTCAGTTTGCCACTTCAAATAGTCGTTCAGCTTCTGGAAATAGGACGCATATTCGGCGTACATGGCATATTCCTCCGTTTAAATGGTAGGGGAAGGCAGCGGCACCAACGGAAACGGAGAAGCTCCTTCGGGCCCTCCTACCTGCCCAAGCGCAGGCGCAGGCCCGGTAAACCCTCCGGTGTTATATAAATTGGAAAGTGCTCGAATCGTGCCCGCGGTTCCGATTTGCAGAATGGACGAGTTATTGATCGAGCCGACTTTAAGCTGATGGATCACGATATTTTGATGGACGGTGCAATTCGTCATGGCGTGCGACACCTGCCTTAGTTGTTGAGTGCATTGTTGGTATCCGCAACTTCCTTGTCAATCGTATTGGTCGTGCTCACATAGTTATATGTACGCAAAAAGTCTCCGGTGTTGAACGATCCGGCGCCTGCGAACGTTTTCGCCGTCGAACGCGGCGCCAGCTGGATGGAGTCGCCGATATGCACAATGGAGCCCGTACCAACACTGCTGATTTTGATCACGCCCACTATGGCCGGCATTATGCAGCACCCTACCTGTCATGGATTTGGTTCATTATATGAGAAGAACGGCGAAAGTATGTTTTGCTTTTCGCCTTAACACTCATGTCGAAGGCCGCACGGTCATATAGTGTAGAAGGAAGGAGTGAGGCTATATGAGCGGATCGAATCCGAATCCTTATTTCGACATGAACTGGAAGCAGTTCGAACAATTTTTCGGAGGCAAAATGCCGTTTCCGCCACAACCGGGTTCAGGGGATACGGGACCGGCTGCCGCAGCCGGAGATTTGTCTTGGGTGGACGGGTACATTAAGGACGTGTTAAAAAAAACGATTCCGCAGATGGAAGTGCAGACGTTGAATCATCATTTTCACTCGGAAGTGTTCGATACCCATAATAACGTCATCGTCAAGGTGCATATCCCCGACCGTGCGCAAGCGCGAAAAATCCGGGTGCTGCTGAATACCGACCAACTGAGGCTGGAAGGCCTTCCGGACGACAAGACGCAAACGATCGGGCTTCCCGGCTTCATCGTCCCAAGCAGCTGCAAAGCGGTCTATAAGAACGGCATACTGCAGCTTCATATGCGTAAACAAACGACGGAAAATCCATTCTACGAAATTGACGTCCGTTTTACGTGAGGATGCGCGGCAAAGGAAAGCACACCTGACTCGCTCCGCACGGAGACATGAGTGGTGTGCTCTTTTCTGTTCGTTGCTTCGTTAATTGTTGGCGGCATTGTTGCTGTCGGCGATATCAGGGTCCAGTGTATTGGTAAAGCTGATCAGTGTAAAGGTCGCGCTGAAATCGCCCGTATTACTGCCGCCTGAACCTGAGTAAAATTTAGAGGTTGTTTTCGGATTAATTTGCAGCACGTCGCCAAACACCAGATCACCTTCATTGCCGGTAATTTTGATCGGGGCCAGTATGATTGAAGGCATGTCGTCCCTCCTCTTCCCTTGTGTGTTGTAAAGTATATGACGACGTTCAGCGAAACATCCCGACTTTCAGCAAGCGATCTAAGCTAAAGGCACGGGTTCGTCTGTGCAGAAGGCAAATGAAAAAAACTCCCTGGTTGTCCCGATGCCTAGCGCATCCGTTCATCCAAAGAGTTGACTTGTCGTACTGCCGAAGACCGGGGTCGAACCGGTACGGTAGTCACCTACCGCAGGATTTTAAGTCCTGTGCGTCTGCCTATTCCGCCACTCCGGCTTATGGTAACGTCGAAAAATCCCGACTTTTTTTATTATATCCACGATCCGGGGAAAAATCAATTGAAATTTTCCACCTGGGCATGGATAAATCGGCAGCATACCGGAAATCATATCCTTACATTGGCAGACAAAAGCCAATGAACATTCAATCCAGGAGGGATTTCAGGCATGGCTACAGGAAGAAGTCGTTCCAATAATCAACTGGTCGTTCAGCAAGCGGCGTCTGCATTAGAGCAATTGAAGTATGAAGTAGCGCAAGAATTAGGCATTCAGGTTCCGCAAGACGGGTACTACGGCTATATGGCTACGCGCGATACAGGCGCTATCGGCGGTCACATCACCCGCAGACTGGTACAAATCGCGGAGCAGCAGCTGTCCGGACAAGCTTTCGGAAAGCGATGATCGCGAAAATGGCTTTCCAACGAATCCTCCTCAGACATAAGGATGGTTTGTAACACATAAGTCCCCGCCCGGTTTATCCCGGCGGGGAATTTTCTGCGTATAAGATCCTTAGATCAAGAAGGGAGCCAGCCCGATGAGTCAACAACCCTATGAACAAGAACTCGCCAAAGCGCTGCTGGAAGCCGGCATGGAAGAACCCGAAATCAGGGAAACGGCACGCCGCCGGCTGCCCGCCAAGACCGAAATCCGCATCCAGGCCCCGTTCGATCCCGTCACTGAAGAAACGGAACTTTACCGGCGGTTGGCCCAAGAAATTGACGATCGTTACGACCGCTACGTTCAGGAATCAACAAACGAAGAGAATACTTGAAATCCCTCCGGCGGCAGTATGGCCGCGGTGCCGGA
The DNA here is from genome assembly GCF_016586185.1 of Paenibacillus sp. EPM92. NCBI lineage: Bacteria > Bacillati > Bacillota > Bacilli > Caryophanales > Paenibacillaceae > Paenibacillus > Paenibacillus sp. EPM92. The sequence continues at coordinate 65,609 of NZ_BCPS01000066.1, read as the reverse complement.
GCTTAGGGAGTGAGCTCCCGGATGCTCGTTAACGTTTGAGTGATTTTATTGATCGTTTGCAGCATCGGGGAGTCCGCAAGCGCTTTGAAATCGATCACGTTCTGATTCATCTGCTCCAAATGCAATGTCAATTCTTTCATTAAAGCTTCATTATGCGCGACCAACTGCTTATGAAGGTCTTGAGCCACTTTGGGAACTTCCAGACCGTTAAATCGCACGATGCCGTCCCTCATGCTCTCCAGCTCCTGTTGAAGCGCCGTTCTGGACGCAGGATCCAGCAGCGCTTGCTGAGCCAAGACCGGCACCTGCTCGGCAAAACCGCTCGCCCGATTCACAAAACTCGTCGCTTCATTGATGTAATCGAGCGTATGGTTCACTTCGTTAAGCGCCGAACAACCCGGCAGTATCCCGATAACGAGCGCCAATAGCAGCAAATAACGTTTCATGTCTTACCCTCCTCCTCGTTTCCCGCTATACGTTATACTACTTTGAAACCGGAGATTGGTTTCATAATCGGTACATCTGCGTCGTTCGACCGGATGAAAACCGTAGAGACAGGTACGAAGCGTTCTTGACATGACAAAAACCCTTGCTGAGCAAGGGTTTTTGTCATAGGGGTCAAACGTGTCCGGACCCAGGGGGTTATTTGGCTTTGGCTTTGTTCGGGAACCATCTTTGCAGGCTGAGCTTTTTCGTGACGACCGTATCTTTTGGGGCTTCGTTCTGAAAATTACGAAAAGGTTTGTGATCCATTTGGATATCAGCATGATCGTTAAATAACCTAGAAGTAAATAAAAGTAATTGGCTCCCTTATATAATTGAAATAAGCCGAAGGCCGATAAAGCGGGTTTAAACAAGAACGAAAGCAGCACGCTTAAAGCGGTCGCATATAAATAATAATTTTTATGTTTATGGAGCGTCCATTGATACACGAACATGTATACGACAGGAATAAATGAGGCGTCCAATGCGATACTGGTTATGGTTGACGGTATTGCTTGATAAGGATAACTCCATAACCCATTCTTGATGCCATAGGCATCGATATAGGTAAACCATACATGGACATTAAACCCAAAGAAACCGATTTGCAGTGCTCTTCGTTTGTCGATGAATACGTAAAGCACAATCAGAGGCACGATGAGCAGAGCCGCATAAAACCAAAATTGCCATGTGCTTAAATTCGAATATTGTTGCCAATAGTTAAACCAAAGCAGGCTAAGATTTTCTTGCATCCTGTTGATTTGTTCAAGTTGTTTACTTTGTTCTGCCAACAAGACTTTCCCTCATTTCTTCGCTTTATTTCATCCATTAACATCTAGAATACCCACCCCCGTTTCGATTTATTTCTAATCAGATAAGGTATCAAGAAAAACGTTGATTCGACAACACCGTTCATCATCCTTTTTAACCAACTTCTTTTATAATTCATATATAAAACACCAGGAGGTGCTGTGCCTTGCCCTATTATCAATTCACTGAAATTTGGACACCCCTTAAATGGATCGGCATTCGCTTCTATTAGGATGGGGATGGGAATAAATGGATTAAAGTATGGCGCCGGTCAAGGCGATTGATTAAGTAAACGGCGGCAGGTCATCGCTAACTTCCCTCGCCTTCCGGGCAAAAAAATAGCCCCGATCGACTCGGGACACAAAGTTCAGGCTCTTATAAGGTAGAATCCATCGTATTAACGCGTTTACCAAAGTGGTATCTGGCTTTGGCCGCCAATCTCATTTTTTCCCTGGGACAAAGACAGTCTTCCATCATTAGTTCGTAATGTCTGGCCAGAAAGCGATGCCAGGCCATCTTAAACTCTTGTATCATTCATCATCAACCTCCTCTTGTCCCGCATGACATAACGGAGGCTATATTACGGCAGCTGGCTGACATATTGGAGATTCCAACGAAGTCCCTATAGCTTTGCGTCACCATTTTTCAATGGTTTTGCCATGATCGTCGTACATGCGGTTGATATCAATCAAATTATATCTAACTTGAAGAGGATTGCAATGCATCGTTTGTATGAATTTAGGTTTTTTTGGAATTCCTAATTAGGTAATTTTTCCCTTGTTTTTATATATTTTTATTCTACCTGTCGATATTCCTCACATTTTATACCGAATTATTGACTAAAACCTGTTGGCTTAGCTTCCGCTCGACTCCATAGCTAAGCAATGCCCCGGCGAGGCCGAGAATGGTAAGGATCGCTGCCAGCCACGGTACGGAAGTCAGACCGGCATACGTAATGGTCAGGCCACCGAGATAAGCGCCTGAAGCGTTGCCCAGGTTCAAGGCAGAATGGCTGGAGGTCGCTGCGAGCAGCGGCGCTTCATGCGCCAAATTCATGATGCGTACTTGGATGCCGGGCATGATGCCGAAGGCTGCGATTCCCCAGCAAAAGACGGTGATGACGGCAAGAACGGGATAACGGAGTGTTACGGTCAACAAGGAAAGAATGACCGCCAGTACAGCAAAGTTAACCATGACCGAAGGCATAAGCTTCCAGTCCGCCAGCTTGCCGCCTACTATATTCCCGATGGTCACTCCGAAACCGAACAACACTAGAATCCAGGTCACACTGTGTTCGGCAAAGCCGCTAATCGATTCCAGCATCGGTGTAATGTACGTAAAGACGGAGAACAGGCTCGCGCATCCCAATGCACCCGTAATCAGCATCAGCAGCACTTGCGGGTTCACCAGACTGCGGAACTCTTGGGCCAAACTGGACGGTTGATCTTGGCGGATGATGGGGATGAATCGAATAATGCCGATAAGAGAAAGGATCCCCAGTAAGGTAATCGCTCCGAACGAAGATCTCCACCCAAGCTGTTGACCAATGAAAGTTCCGAACGGTACGCCGATAATGTTGGCCACGGTTATTCCGGCTAGTACCATGGATACGGCACCCGCCCGCTTCCCGGGTCGTACGAGACGGGCTGCTATAAGCGACCCGACGCCCAGGAATGATCCGTGAGCAAAGGCCGTCATAATTCGCGCGGCAATAAGCAAATAGTAGGTAGGAGCCACCGCTGACAAGGCGTTGCCGGCAATGAAGATACACATGAGCAGAACGAGCAATTTTTTTTGCTGCATGCGGTGGGTAATCACGGTGAGCACGGGAGCGCCTACGGCGACACCGAGTGCGTAGCTCGTAATAAGCTGCCCGGCTTGCGGAATCGTAACGTGCAGATCGTCGGCGACGTTAGGCAGAAGACCCATAATAATAAACTCGGTCATGCCGATGGCGAAGGCTCCAATGGTGAGACATAAGAGGGATAACGGGAAACGGTCCTTCTTTTGCGGCAATGGAGCTTGGTTTTTTGATGAATTCATGTTAGATTTCCTCTTCCTATCCATAAATAATAACTGCCCGAATATGTCAATCAATAGGACATCCGAAAGGAGGAGGCAGCAAAAAAAGGCGAACTGCTTGGTGCGGTATCGCCTTTCTGCATCGGTGCAATAAATCGTGCGCTCCAGCTTCTTCAGCCGTAGGGAGTTCTTTCTATGATGTCATCCACAAATAAAGAAAAACCCTTGTTCGGCAAGGGTTTTCTTCGTATGGGCCCTGAGGGACTCGAACCCCCGACCAATCGGTTATGAGCCGACCGCTCTAACCAACTGAGCTAAGGGCCCTGGAGTTTGGTTGCGGGGGCAGGATTTGAACCTGCGGCCTTCGGGTTATGAGCCCGACGAGCTACCGGGCTGCTCCACCCCGCGCCATTGTTCTGTCGACAGCGACAAAAATAAATATACACCAAATAAATCCTCGCAGTCAAGCACAAATTTAAACGGTATACCGAACTCCAAAGCGCCCTTTTCTGGAGCGAAAAACTTCAACCTCAGAAGGGCATTCGTACCCGTAAATCCACCAATCTTCTTCCATCCGTTTAGCTAAGCAGCCTGCTTGAAACTTGCTCTCATATAATTTTACCCAATAGACCCATCTCAACAGTCCTCACCCCGCCTGGTTCCATAATGAAGAGGAAGCAATGCTTGTAGTGTAACCCAATAAAAGCACCCTTATTTCTAAGGATGCTTTCGCATAATTGTACAATTTCAGGAAAATCTATATCCTCACCGAGCGGGCATCACCCTGCGTTCTTCTCCGGCGTCTCCAAATCCGGCACGATGGGAACAACGACGTTATCCTGCTCCTCCCGCTCTTGCTGGTCGCGCTGATGGTGAGCGATGCGGCTGGCAGCGGACGATGCAATACTGGCCACCAGGTCGTCCAGAAACGTATGCACGCCTCGGCCGTTCTTCGTGTCCAACTGCTTGATGATGCCGATTTTCTGTTTATCTAAATGGCCGAAGGTCGTAACTGCGATGCTGCCGTAACCGAAAACTGACCCGAGCGCCAATGTTTCATCGCAGCCGAACAAGCCTTCATCCGAAGCGATAATCGATTGAATCGGCTCAGACAACAGGCCCTTTTCAGCCAACACATCGAGCTCTATACCTACGAGAATCGCATGCTGAAGCTCGCGCTTCTGCAGTACCGCATGGACCGCTTCCACGCATTGATCTATCGTGAGCGCCGCGTTGTAGGGCAATTGCATCTCCCGGACGATCAGGGCTATATCCTCTATGGTGACGCCGCGCTCCTGGAGCTTCCGGTAGACGGCGGCCTTGACTTCCTTGCTATGAACTTGACGATTCATGAATATCGCCCCTTTACATGAAGTGATTTCATTATACCATGGGATGTAACCGCTTGTACGCAGGTGTTTTTCGGAATTTTCAAAAACGGCTCTTGGTCGTTCGCCCATTGTTCCAAAAACGTGTTACACTCCTTGGCTGTTGGTTTAATAAATGACAAACAGACATAAGGAGTGGAATCCATGTCCCTACGTCCACCTGCCATCTCGGCACTCCTCAGTGCCATCCTGATCTTCGGCTTCCTCTTCGGAACAACAGCTCACGCGGCATCGGCTTGGACAGAGCATACGTATATCGCGCACGGACTGGGAGAGCTCGACGGTACTGCGGCTGCGAACGCCGGCGACGCTTTAATTCGCAATTACGACAAGGGCTTTCGCGTATTCGAAGCCGACCTGATCCTAACGTCCGACGACAGACTCGTAGCCAGACACGACTGGTCTGACTATTTGTCCCGCCTGCTCAAGCAACCGGTTGCCTCCGAACAAACCCGCGATCAAGCGATGACAATCAACCAATTCAAAGAACGTCTAATCCTTGAAAAATATAAACCGCTGGAGATCAAAGAACTCCTTTACCTGCTTCAACTGCATCCGGGCGCCTACTTAATCACGGACACGAAGGAAACCGATCCGAAACTGGTAAAGAAGCAGTTCCAGCAAATTATAGACGCGGCGAACGCGTTAGATCCGGCGCTGCTAGACCGGATCGTACCCGAGTTGTATACCCCCGAAATGATTCGCCAAGTGCGGCAAATTTATCCGTTCCCGTCCATCATCTATTCGTTGTATTTATCGTCCCTCAGTCATAGGGAAGTGATCCGGGTCGTGAAATCGTTCGGTATCGATACAATTGCCATGCCGGTCGAACGAGTCGATGCAGCTTGGATTCGACGTCTCGAGCAAGAAGGCGTCAAGGTATACGCCCATACTGTGAATGATCCGAAGGATGAAGAACGTCTTCGCCGATTGGGCGTGCATGGGATCTATACAGACAGCTTGCAGCCGCTGGAAGCGCCGGCTGCCAAATCGGCTTCGGAAGGTCCGGTGATCGCGAGCCCGGTGACGGCCGTTGCCGCCGCAACGGCCGAAGCACAAGCATCGACAACCGCTGAAGTGCACGAAGAAGCGGGCTTTGCGGAATGGCTCGTCGCCCTGATCAAGGCTTGGATCGCCTCGAAGTTCACGTAACCGCAAGCAGCTAAACAACAAAGCCGACCTCGAGAAGGTCGGCTTTGTTGCGTCTTATAGGAATGAGCGGAATTATTGCTTAAACTCGGCGAGTAACCGTTTCGCTTCGCCCGCAGGCGTTTGGAACGTTTCATAAATGCGAACTTTCATTCTTGGATCAAACGTTTCCGAAGCTCCGTTAATCGTGATGTTGTTCTCCCCGTTCACCAGACGCCCGGTTCCGTACAGGCTTCCGCTTGCCGAGCCGACAAGGCGGTCGGAGGAATCGTACAGCTCGAAGAACAGATTCGAGAAGTTCGGGTCTAACTGAACCTGCTCATCGCGCTGAATCGCCAGATCCAGCTTCAGACGGTACGCATAACGGTATTGCGTCGTCGGGCCGTAATCGGAAACGAGATGCCAATCCTTCACCTTCACATCGAACGGATATAGGCTGAATTTGCCTTTCTCAGGAGCTTGAAGCTCCGTCGAGAACACGGCAACCGTCGATTTGTAAGGGGCAGCGGACGTCGTATCCTGGATCTTCATGACAAGCCCATTGCCTTTCTCCGATACCGGCACTGTGAAGCTGTAGCTGACCGTCAGCGAAGAGTTCGGCATGACCGTCCGCGTAACGACGTTCTGACGGCTTCCGGCATATTCGTAACCGTCCGTGCTAACCAGATCCGCTTGGAACGTTGGCAGCGCAACCGGTTTGCTGGAGTTATTCGTCAATTTAAATTTGGCCGTTACATGTTTGTTGCCGGCCTCTTCGTTCTCGTCCATCACAAACTCGACAACCGACACTTGCATATCCGGATGAATCAGCTCGCTCAGCTTGTCGAACGCAATCGGCGTCCCGATCTTATACGCGGCAACGCCTGTCGTTACTGCGTTCGAAGGCAGTATGATATTCAGTCGGCCGACATTGAAATTCGTAACGCCGCCCGCTTGCGCGAACGACTCCCGGGTCAGCACGTTAAAGCTTTCGATCGTTGTATCCTGATCGACTGGAATCGCATAATGAATATATTTCTCTTCCTTCGGTTCCAGTACGAGGCTGCGCTGCTCTACACGGGAACCTTCGTAAACCTTGCTGGCGCTCTTGCCGTCGATTCCGAAGGCCGGGATCGTTTCCCGCTTGCCCGTCGGGTTGTAAGCCAGCAATTGAACGACAATCACGGTGCCCTGTTCAGTCGATTCCTTGTTCAAAGAAACCGGTGTGTATTGCAGCGGCGAGATCAGTCCCGGGATCGTAAACGATTCCGACCATTTCTTCAACGCCGCCGGATCCGTGATCGTCGTGTCGCTGCCTTGCCAAGAGACACCCTGAACCGGTATGCCGACGATCAGCGTCTCTTTCTTCGGATACACGTAATAATCGACATCCGTCCAGTTCACTTGAGACAAGACGACCTCGTCCGTCCGGTCGATCGTCGTCATGTAGCTTAATTCCGTCGTCGCTTTCGGTTGAAGCGATTTGGCATTGGCGGCGCTGCCCTGCAGCGTATACTCGATGCCTTCGTTCGTTCTAACGCGCAGTTCGTAGTCCGGTACGCGCGTAATGGCGCTGCCGTTATTTTTCAATCTCACGACTACGCCGATCCGCGTACCCGCATCGACACGCTCGTTCAATACACCCTTCACTTCAACGTCCAGCAAATCAGTCAACTTATAGGAAACGACAGCCGGCGCTCCGGCAGCGGCCGAATCGGCCGCAAGAGCCGAATAGCCGGTACCGAGAAGGGAGACAGAAATTACGACGGATGCTACAGATAATTTCAGTTTGTTGTTCACTTGTTTTCCTCCTGTCAAGTCCGCTCTGGCCTTACTTCGCCAGCTGCACTTTTTCTTTATCTTTGAGTTGGTTTTGGCCGGAAACGATCAACTGCTCGCCTTCCTTAACGCCCGAGATAATCTCTTGAATGGTCTCGTTCAAACGGCCGAGCTCCACTTTGCGCTTCTCCGCCGTGTCGCCGACCAGGACGAAGACGAACGTTTCGCTTCCTTCCCGCACGACGCTAAGCGTAGGAACCGTCACCACGACTTGATCGTTGTCATCGGTCAACAACACTTGCGCCTTCATGCCCGGTTTTAATTTCCGATCAGCATTCGCCACTTCCAGCTCCAGAGCGTACGATTTGGATTGTGCGCCCATGACATCCGCCAAATAAACGACTTTCGCCTTCGCCCGCTCCGTTTCGCCCGAAACGTAGAATTCGAGCTCCTGCTTGCCGCGGATCAGTTGAGCCGCCTCTTCGGTTAACTCCGCCTTAATTTTCACCGGGTCGAGCTGTTGAATCGTCGCTCCCTTGAAGCCCGGACTAAGCGTCATCCCGATTTCCACAGGCAAATCCGTCAATACCCCACTGGCCGTCGCTTTCACCTCCGTGTTGTTCAGGCTGCGCTCCAATTCGCGAACCGTCACATCGGCCGTCTGCACGCCTTGCTCCAGCTGGGCGAGTTGATTCGTAGACTCGAACGTTTTCAGCTTTTGGCGGGAGCTTTCAAGATCCAGCTTCAAGTTGTTCAGTTGGGTTTCAAGCTGCTCCAGCTGAAATTTGGTCACAAGACCAAGGTCATAATCGTTGCGCATTTTGTTATAGGTTTTCTCGGTATCCCGGACCGCGGCTTCCAGCTTTGCGATGCCGTTCACCATATCTTGTTTGCCGTCAGCCAAATCCTTACGGGTTTTGGCCAATTGCTGCTGGCTGCCGTTCAATGCGATTTGCGCCTTCTCTTTGGAAATTTGCAAATCCGTCGGATCAAGGCGGAACAGCACATCGCCCTTCTCGACCACATCGCCGCGTTTTTTCAAAATTTCGAGCACATCGCCGTTCACTTTCGTGATTACATCCATTTGGACGGAGGCGACGACATCGGCCACTTGCTCAAGCGGATCCCCGATTTTCTTCTTCTCCACCGGTGAGACTTTCACGACCTTCAATTGCGATTCGGCAGCATTGGCAGCCGTCGGCTGAGCTGCCGGTTGTGCGGAACAGCCCGCGATGAGCGCCGTGCAGATCACAACGGCTCCCGCCACTTTGGTGCTGTGTTTCAACGTAGACTTCATTGTCGAATTCATGGACCGATTCTCCTTTTCCCTCTCTGTCAATCAACAAACCCTGATTCAGGTTTAATGAGCAGCCGTTGTCGCAGTGACGTCGACAGCTTTATTTTTTTTGCGGAACAAGCGGCGGACAACTCCGTTAATTAAATCGTAAGCGACCGGTACGACAACGAGTGTCAGGAGCGTAGAAGTCGTCAACCCGCCGATAACGACGACAGCAAGACCTTTGGAAATCAGCGCCCCCTTGGACAGTCCGAGAGCCAGCGGCATCAAGGCGATAATGGTAGCGCCGGCCGTCATAATGATCGGACGAAGACGCGTCAGGCCTGCTTCAATTAACGCTTCGCGGACTTCGTATCCTTCTTCGCGCAGCTGCTGTACCCGGTCGACGAGAACGATGGCGTTCGTTACGACGACCCCGATCAGCATAAGGAAGCCGATCAGCGACGTAATATTGATGGATTCGCCTGTAATCAGCAAGGCAATCAGCCCCCCGATAGCCGCAAGCGGAAGCGAGAACAGGATGGCGAGCGGCGCGGTGCCGTTGCCGAAGGCAAGTACCATGATCAGATACACAATGAAGACGGAAGCAATCATCGCAATAAACATTTGGTTAAAGCTCGTTTGAATGTCGTCCGTCACGCCCTTTACCTGCGTCCGTACGCCCGGAGGCAGCTCTAATGTATCAAGCGCTGCCGAAATTTTCGCGCTGACGCCGCCTTTGTCGATCGAATCGATCCTGGCCGTTACGTTCACATACTGCTCCTGCTGCTCTCGCGTGATGGAGACCGGAGCCTCAATCTGGCGCACTTTCGCCACCTCATTCAGCGCAACCTTGGAGCCGGAAGGCGTAATGATCGTAAAGCTGCCGATTTTATCGACCGAGTTTTTGAAGCTAGGATCGAGCATGACCTTCGTTTCAAACGTTGCGTTGTCGAATTTCAAATCGCCGATTTTTTCCTCTGCCAGCCAGGAGTGCACGCCTTCCATAATTTGCGCCGAAGAGAGGCCGAACAATCTGGCTTTGTTTTGATCGACGCTAATTTCGATTTCTTGCTTCGACTCGCTCAAGCTGTCTTTAATATCAATCATTTCCGGGAACTCTTTCATTTTGTCGCGGACCAATTGCGCGGCCTCACGCAAATAGTTCAGATCGTCCCCTTTCAACACATAGTTGAAGTCAGCGCCGCCGGAAGGAGGTCCTCCCATGGAAAGCACCGAACCGTCAACCTCGGAGCCTTTCGGCAGCAAGTATTCGATGTTCTTCTTAAAATCCTGAACGACATCCTTCGCATTAGAGTTCGCGGAAGCGACCGCAAAGAACGAAGAACGGTAGGCGATCCGGTCCGATCCCCCGTTGTAGCCGATGGACGATTCCACATAATCGAACGTCGGCTGACCCGCCGAATCCTTCGATTCGAACATCATCTTCTCGATTTCCTTCACTTTCTCGTTCATCGTTTCGATTGTCGTTTCGCGAGGCATTTTGATCGTCAACATCAGCATCTTATCCGATTCGCTCTCCGGCATGAAGCCCGAAGCCAGGAAAGGCACCGTACCGGCGACGGATATGACGAGCGCCAGCATGGCGATGAGCAGCGTCTTGATCCGGTTGCGAAGCGACCAGGTCAAAGCCTTCTTATATGTAAGCGTTAGTTTGCCGACGGGAGCCTCGTCGTGAGCTTTGATGTTCTTGCTGCCGAGCACAAGCAGCTTAGCCAGCATCGGGATTACGGTGACCGCAACCAAGAGCGAGGACAACAGCGCCACGGACAGCGTAATCGCGAACGGGCGGAACACTTCGCCCAGTACGCCGCTGACGAATGCGATCGGTCCGAATACCCCTACCGTCGTAATCGTCGACGAGGTAATGGCCGACGAAACTTGGGCGGTGGCCAGCTTGATGACCGACTCGTTTCGCTCCTGCGCCTTTTGCAGCTGGCTGTATATATTCTCGATAACGACGATACTGTCGTCGACGACCCGGCCGATGGCGATCGCCATGCCGCCCAGTGTCATAATGTTCAACGAGATGCCGAGCGGCGCCATGATAAGCAATGTAATTAAAGTTGATAACGGGATTGAGACTAAAACGATAATGGTCATCCGAACATTTCTAAGGAAGAGCAGGATCATGACCGAAGCCAAAATCGCACCGAGCGCTCCCTCCTTCAACATCCCGTTGATCGACTCTTTAATGTCAAGCGCGCCGTTGTAGATCGCTTGGAAGGTGATGTTCGGGTAATCCTTCTTCCAGCCTTCCATCAGCTTATCGGCTTCGTTGCCAAACTCGACGGCATTGGCATTTTTCGTCTTGAACAAGCGCACGCCGATCGCCGGTTGACCGTTAAGACGGGACAAGAAGGTGGATTCCGTGATTGCTTCCACTTTCGCGATATCCTTCAGCAGCAAGGTCGTACCGGCAGGGGCGGTAATTTTCATATTCTCCAAATTGTAAATCGTGTTCAAATCGCTCTTCACGCGAACCATCTGCTCGTTCCCGTTAAAGTCGACCGTTCCCGCAGGACTCGTCATCAAAGCGGCCCGAATGTTTTGCGACACCTGCGACGGGGTCAGGCCATAGTTCTGGATCGCGTTCGCGTTCAGCTTCATCGTCAGCACGGATTCCTGGTTGCCGATCGAATCTACGTGGTCGATCCCTTTCATGGCGTTGAAGCCCGGCAAAATGACGTCTTTGTACACTTTGTCAAGCTCTTGCTGACTCATCCCGTTCTTGGCGTAAACCGACAAGTAGTATACGGGCTCAGAAGCGAAACCAAACGTTTGCACTTTCGGCTTTTCCGAGGCGGAAGGCAGCTTGACGTTGGCGATCAAGCTCTCTACGTCCTTCTTGGCGTCGTCTGCCTTGATGCTCTGTTCAAGCTCGATCACGATTTGCGAAAAATTATCGCTGGACGTGGACTTCAAATTTTTAATCCCTTCGAGACTCGCGACCGCCTTCTCCAGCGGTTTCGTGACGTCTTCGAGCACGTCCTTCGGGGGCGCCGTATATTGCGTGTTGACGAGGACGACCGGAAACGAGATATCCGGCATGCTTTCTACTTTCAGCGTCGTCGCCGCGTAGGCCCCGCCTCCGAATAAGAGAAGAACAATGATGATAACGGCCGTGATGTTCTTCATGGAAAAACTTGTTAATTGATTCATCTCTCTACTCCTCCATTAGAAATGCTGACAACTTAGACGCAGCTTTCGGAGGGTCCCCTTCATTTTTTTGAAAATGTTTTTCGGCTAGAAGGCGATCCTTCGTCAAACTTTTTCGTCAAGCTTCTTCTTCAAGCTTTTGTTTCACGAGCTGCCACTCCTCTTCGATGCCTTCCAGCCGCGATAAAATAAGCTGATACATCGCCACTGCTTCCTTGTACCTCCGCTTGGCAGCCTCGTAGGAGGCGCGTTCTTCGGGCGGGAGATCCCCGATGGTTTCCATCGTCTCCAGCGTCGTTTGAACGTGGCGATTATAAATTTCAATCTTTTGCCTCGTCCCTCGAAGCGTGATGATGTTGACGTCATCTGAGATGTAGTAATAATCTTTACGGTCGCTGCTGGTGGCAAGCTTGGTGCATAGCGCGTTTTTCTCCAGGGTGCGCACCTGCACGCTGACGGCCGCTTTCGTCACACCCAATTGATCGGCCATTTCCTGCAGACTGACCGGCTCGGATGCGAACAGCAGCAGCGAGAAAATTTTACCGACCAGCGGACTATAGCCCTCAGATTCGAAGGATAGAGACATCACGTTGCTTTCCGAACGCTTCAGGTCTGAGAACGAAACAGGTGGTGAATTCATCTTACATAGACTCCTCAGGGTTATGTATGTTTCCGCCGTTAACAAAATTGTTAACGATAATAACTTACTGTGCAACAACCCCCTCTGTCAATATGTTCCACATAAAATTAACCAAGTGTTCAATTCTGTGAGCATTATGTTAAAAAAACCGCGCCTGTCAGTTATACGAAACTGAGCAAGCACGGTTACGATGAATTAGTCCGTCGTTTCAAACCAGGTAATTTTTTGAGAGGCTAGCAGCTTCTTATGACCGTTGATCGATTCGTATACCTTCAGATCGTAATCTTTGAGGTACGAGACCAAATAAATGAAATTACTGTCATTTTTATCCAATCTAAACTTTTCTTTCTTGCCGAGCAGCAGTTTGCCTGTTATATTTTGCGAAGGGTCGCTGCCATTCGACGTATCCGAATTCTCAAAGTCTTTAAAATCGAAATCCCAGCTGAACTTAACGCGATCTTCACGATCTTCCAAGGAAATAACGAGTTTGCGCCCCTCGACGTTCGTTTCGTTCAGCAGGTTCTTGCTCAGCTCATAATCGAAAAACAAGTGAATGCCCTCTTGGTCTCCGCGCGTATGAATCTTACTCATCGACAGCTTATACGGCGCCAGATCGATGTTCAGCAGCTTCGGCTGCACTTCCTTCTGCTCGGCCGGCAGCCAGAACGACGCGGCGTTCACGTAAGCGTCCGGCTTGTTCTCGCCTTCGGTCAGCTTGTCTTGCGTGACCGCATCGCCGATCATCAGCTGCAGCCCATTCGTATCCATCCCTTTCGGAATGACGCTCGACATGAGCAGCAGGGCCGTTCCTCCCGGGCTGATCTTGTTCTTGATCTCGCCGAAGGTCGCCGGGAGAACGGTGCCGTCCGCTGTTTTGAAGTATCCGACCAGCTTCGACACGCTGTTATACCGCTTCTCTTCATTGACCGCTTCCAGCTGGACGGCGATCGTATCGGCCGTGTCGCCGGTGTATGTCGTCAGCTTGCGCACCTTGTAGCTGGCGCTGCGCCCAACGCTCGTCACTTTGTACGTTTCGCCGACGTTGTTAAGCGGGATGCTCATCAGCTCCGAGCTGTGCTCGAATTCGAGCAAATCCTCCGAGCTCGCGCTGTCCGTCGAGCCGCCCCCGTCCGTGCCGCCGGTTCCCCCGGAGCCGCCGCCGACTGCAGCCTTTTCCTGGAGAACGAGCTTCGCTTTTGCGAACTCGTACGTGTACGGAATTTTCCCGATAAACTGGTACTGCGCACTCCCGCCGGCCGCCAGACCAATGACCTTATCCGTACGAATCAGCTTGGCTTCCACTTTGATGTTGTCGTCCAGCATAAAATACCCGGTTAGGTCCGGTAATGGCAGCGATTCCGTTCCTTTGTTGCCGAGCAGCAGCTTCGCTGCCAGAATGTCCTGATCTTCCCACGGCATTCTTTGAACCGCATTCAGCTCCGCCGAATACGTACCGTCCTTGTTGGTGAAATCGTACGCGACGCCCGTACCGACGCTGTCGGGTTCCGATACGGCAGGTAGCGTGTAATACGCGACAGGAAGGTTCAGCTTGAGATCGGCCGCATTCTGGACGATCACCAGCTGCCACCCTTCCTTCGATAAGGAAACAGGCACCGATCCCGTCAGTTCGATATCCTTATCCGTCTGCGGAAGGATGGTCAGCTCTTTCGCGCCCTTCGGATTCAGCGGGTACATGTAGCCTTCGCTCGTTCGAATTAAATATTGATAGGTCGGCACGGCCACGCTTCGACTGCCTGTATTGGCCATATTCAGCACGATCGTCGGCGTGTAGTTTTTCTCGTTTTTTCCGACATACACTTTCTCAATTTGCGTCTTGACCGGGTTTCCGTTCATTTGAATCGTTCGAGGAGCGCCTGCCGGGGTCACGATGCTGTAGTCGTCCGGCACCTGCACCTCCCCAAGCTTGCGTTCGAAGTTCGCTTGACTGAAATCCCATTGGATAATCTCAAAAATAAGGTCATTCAACTGTGTCGTTTCATTGACCGTCGCATAAAACCCGATATCCTGACTCGATTTCGGGGTAATCCGGTTTTTGTCCTTATCCTGCGGGAGCACCTTCACCGTAATCTGGTTGCCGGAAGCCGTACGCAGCCGGACCCAATAATCGATGAACTGCAAGTCGCTCGTCCCGTTGTTATGGACCGTTAAGGTGAAAATGACAGTCTTGCTGCCCTGTTCCGGCAGCATCGATAAGTTTTTCACCTCGAACGTGCTGTTGCCGTTCACGCTCACTTGCCCGATCGACGGCGCATTGCCCGTCGAAAGCACGGTGGAGCTGGATGTTCCGCCGGCCGGGCCGTCCGCCGCAAAAGCGGGAACGGCGCTGCCCAGCGTCAAGGCGGAAGCTAGAAACCACAAGCAAGCCCTGTTGACACGTTTACGTCTTTGATTCATGTTCGTTGCTTTCCTCCTCTAAGGTGAAGTCGCTTGCCCAATAAAACCCTCACCCCGCCATCGGCATCGGCATGTCGATCGGACCGTTCGGGTTTTCTTTAATTTTTTGCAGCAGCTGGTTGCCTTCCGTCTCCCATTGCTTTAACGCGTCACGAACCTGCAGTTTGCCCTGCGAGACTTCCTGGAGCAGGCGGGAGCCGATTTCGTTCACGCGATACAGGTTTTGTCGCTCGCGGTACAGCTTGTTGTCAAGCATCAGCGCCGGCGTCAGCGTCGTGAACGCCTTCAGGTTAAATTCGATGCCGTCTTTCTTCTTAATGTACTTCTGACGGGAGACGATATTATGATTGCTGCTTGCTTTCAACTTGGCCCAGTCTTCGCCGTTCACGAACTGGATGAACTTCCAGGCTTCGGCTGCATTTTGCGCCTTCGAATTGATCGCCATGACGCCTTCCATACCCATGAACCCGCCGACGTCCGGCGCCTCTTCATGCACCGGCAGCGTTACCACGTCCCAATCGAACGGAGTAAAGCCTTTAATGCCCTCCGCGTTCTTCATCGCATTGATGACGCGATCCAGTTCGCCGTAGTTGATGATCGACATCGCTACACGGCCGGATAAAAAGTCGTCGTGCTGGAACGGATTATACGTTTGCTGCTGATCCATCTGTCTCATTTGCGACATATCGAGCTGCTCCGGCAGGAGCTTCTCGGTTTTGAGCTGCAGCATCGTTTTCCAGACGTTCTCCCATTGGTCGGTGTTCACCGTCATCTTCTCGCCCTGCTCGTCGAACATGCGCAGCTGCAGCGGAGCCGTGTACATTTGCGTCGCGTAGGTCATATCACCGCCCATGTTGTAGGTCGAGAACGAGAAGCCGTATTTGCGGTCCGCGCCTTCGCCTTTGGCTACCCGGCGGGACAGGTCAAACATTTGCTGCCAGGTCATCTTGTCCGTCGGGTACTCGACACCCGCTTCGTCGAATATCTTCTTGTTGTAGATGACCGCCGAAGAGTTGAACGTCGGGGACAAGCCGTAAATTTTACCGTCGCCAAGCTTCTTGATGCCGTCAATAACAGCAGGCACGATGTCGCTCGTGTCGAATTTGTCCTTCGTTATCATCGGGTCAAGCTGCGTAAGCAGGTTGTCGGCTATCAAGTCTTCCAGCTGCTCGTAGCCGAACACGACGACGTCCGGCGGATTGTCGCCCTGCATAAGCTCCTTTAGCTTGGCTAACGGGTCCTCCGGCTTTTCTTTCGGGTCAGGCTGGACATACCCATACATGTACTTCTCATCGTAGGTCGGAATCACTTCGATTTTGACGTTCTTGTTGGCGAATTCGTAAAGCTCGGTAAACCGCTGGCGGAAATATTCGCCGTCCGGCCCGCTGTACATCGTCGTCGCGATGCGCAGCACCTTCTCCGTATTGTCGTCGGAGCCGCCCGCTTTCGTACAAGCCTGCAGCATCGGTACCATTAAGCCGACGCCGAGCGAAAGCAGCATCGTTTGTTTCAGTCGTTTATTCATCGTTTTACCCCTCCGATTGGTTTCTTCTCTCCGAAGTTTGACGGTGCCTGAACATCATCCAGCAGCTTCGGCGTTTTGATAATGATTTTCTCTCCATCGAATTCCATAGACGCTTTGCCCTCGATCCCAAGCGACTTCAAGTACGAGGCGGGAATTTGCAGCCGGCCCGCGCGGTCGAGCACGACATACTCCTCATGTACGCCCCCCAGCGAGGCAGCCGACTCCGCTCCCGCCCGATCGAGGTCCGGGTTGCGTTTAATAAACTCGGTGCTCGTCATGCCGTCGCGAATCGCCACGACACGGTCCACTTTACCCGCCAGCGTCATATCGTGCGTGACGATCACAATGGTGACCCCAAGCTCCGTATTCAGCCGGCGAAAAATATCCATGATCATATCGGACGTTCGCGTATCGACAGAACCGGTCGGTTCGTCCGCAAGCAGCAGCGACGGCCGGTTCGCCAACGCTATGGCGATCGCCACCCGCTGCTGTTCTCCGCCGGAAAGCTGCTGCAGCTTGTTATGAATGCGTTCCTTCAAGCCGACCCACTCGAGCAGCTGACGCGCGTAAGCGCGGTCGTAGGTACCGCTCAGCATCATCGGCATCTCTACGTTCTCCAGCGCGGTTAAGTACGGAATCAAATTGCGCGCATTGTTTTGCCAGATGAAACCAACCGTTTTCCGCTTGTACTTCACAAGCTCGTCATCGGTAATTTTCAGCAAATTCCATTCGCCGACCCTCACCTGTCCCGCGGAAGGACGGTCCAAGCCGCCCAATATGTTGAGCAGCGTCGATTTCCCGCTTCCGCTGTTGCCGATAATCGCCATCATCTCGCCCGGAGCGACCTCGATATTCAAGCCTTGCAGGGCGACGACCTCGAGATCGTCGGTCTTGTAGATTTTGACGAGTCCTTCGCAATGAATCACTGCAGCCTCACTTCTCCTCTCCGAGCTTCACGGCTTGATGCACACGCAAACGCCGGATGTGCAGGAACAGCAGCGCCGCACCCGTCAGCATCATGACGCCGACGACGACGTACAGCTGGCCTGTATCGCGCGAATCGAAGATAACGCGAAACGGCGGAACTTGCGTCTTGACGTTCTCAGCGGTTTGCAGAAAAGGCAGGAACAAATAACTCGTCAGCTTGCCGATGCCGAAACCGAGCGCAATCGCCAGACCTGCCGTAAACGCCTGCTCCAGCAGCAGCATCCCGGTTAACTGCCTGCGGGACAGCCCCATCGCGCGCAGCACGCCGAACTGGACAACACGGCTCGATAGGTTGAAGAACCAGTAAAGAATGTACCCGATCAAGGAAACGAACACGGACACGAGAAACCCAAGGCTCAATATGCCGAATACCCCGCCCCTTGCCGGATGCTTCTTCTGGGTGATCAGTTCGTTGCGCACATCCTTCACGGTTGCGATATCGACGTTCTTCGCCGCCAGCGACTCGAGCAGCGGAGCCACCTTCGCCCCGTCCTTCATCTTCAGCCACACGTCGTACGGCGTAATCGGCGCCTGATCGTATACGTATTCCAGATTGGCGATAAAGAATGGCATTTCATCCGGATATTGACTCGGCCAGTAAGGGACGGCCGCAACGACGACGAATTCGACCGGTTGGCCGGAAACGGTAATATTCATCAGGTCGCCGGGTTTGATGTGATGCTTCTCGGCGAACGAAGTCGGGATGATCACTGCCTGTTCATACTGACCGAGCAGGTTTAAATACAGATTTTGATGAATCGGGAACAAATCTTTACGGAACCAGCCGACATGGGCGAAGTCTACATTGTCGATGCCCATGAGCATGCCTTGGCCGAGCGACTTGCCGGAAACGACGACGTTGCTCTTGGCCGTCAAGACCCGAGCCGCATGCTCGACGCCCTCCAGCTCGCGGAACACTTCGAAAGGAGGCTCGATGTAGCGCAGCTTCGGAGGGGGCTCATTGCCGCTGCCTGGTGCGCCGGGCTGTCCTTGGCCGCCTTGGCCCTGCCCTTGACCGCCCTGGCCTTGGCCCTGACCCTGACCGCCCTGGCCTTGGCCCTGACCGCCCTGGCCTTGACCGCCTTGACCGCCTCCTTGCTGCGGACTCGGCAGCTCGTCGGAGACGGCCTGCCAATCGGCGCGCATGACGACATCGGTACCGTAGGCGTACAAGATGCGGTCGGTCGAGTTCAAGTCGATCGTTCGCGCAGCCGAGGCGTTATACACGCCGAGTCCAAGGGTAAGAATAAGCAAGATCATTAACGGGTAATAGGCCGTCGACGAGCGGGACAGCTGCGTCAGCGTCAAGTAGACGGGAACCGGCAGTACCCGTTTGCCCAGCCAATTGCCGAAGCGCAGCAGCCACGGGAAGAGGCGCAGGAAAAACAGACCGAGCGCAATAATCGACAAAGCCGGGATAAAAAACAACAGCGGATGCACCTGCAGCTGATCGGTGGTCATGCCCGTGCGGCTGAACAAATCCTGCCTCTGCCCGAACAAGTAGTAGCCGTAGCCCACAAGACCAAGCAGCAGCACGTCGAGAAACCACTTTTGCCAAAACGGCCGCCGATCGGAGCGCGCCAGCTTCTGCTTATAGCTGACGATCGACGCCCGTGCAAACACGATGGCCGGTATAACGCTGGCCAGTATCGCAATGACGACGGCCGCCGCACCGTACAGCAGCGCTTCCATCGAGACGCCGACCGGCACGGCCTTGCGGTCGACGAACGTGAGAAAACCGCTGGAGGAGCCGATGCTCTTGGCCATCAACCAGCCGAGCAGCGGTCCAAGAAGCAGAGCGGCTGCGCCGAGAAGCAGTCCTTCCAGCAAATAGATCCATATAATTTGCCCTGTGCTGCCGCCCCGGCTGCGAATGACCGCGATTACGGTTCGCTGCCGGTCGAGCGACTGCCTCGCGTTCATGACGATGTAATAGAACACCATGGCGATCATGGGCGCCGCCAGCGTGAACAGCAAGATTTGCAGCTGCAAGCTCTGCACTTTAAATTCCTGCAGCAGCGGGATGAACGAGATGTCCACTCTCGTGTTTTTGAGCATCTGGAACAGCGTGATGTCAAGACGCTCCAGCTTCCGCTCCAAACCCGCCAGCTGGCTCGTTTGGATGTCGCGTAAATCGAACGCATAATACCAGTTCGCCAAGTTCAGCGGAATCTTTTTATTGTTCAATATATAATCCTGAAAACCAGCTTCGCTCATGAACGTGGAGCTGAGCAAGCCTTCCAGTCCTTGGTACCAGTAGGGATCAGAGCCGGAGAGCGGTTTGAACGCGCCGACGATCTTAATCTTGAGCGGAGCGATGCCGAGCCCTCCGGAGATCGGGTATGTGAAGACGTCCCCCACATGCATATCGCCCCGGTAGAGCGCCTCCTCGAACATGACGACTTCGACCGCCCCGCCTTGGGGCTGCTCCGCAAACCACGTGCCTTGCGTCAGCTCCACCTGCTCCTTCAGTCCGGTCTGCGCCATCAGCGTCAGCTGTCTGCGCTTGCTCGGATCGACCTTCGACGGATCGTCGGGCGACACCTGCGAGCCGCGAATCGAATACGTCCGTACGAAAGCCTGGTGCGGAAACGCGATGTCCTTCGGCAGGTCCTCCCGAATAAACGCATCGACACCGTTCAAATCGCTAAGCTCGGCACGGTCGCTGCCGCTCGCTTGATAACGGATCATGACCGAGCCTGCCGGCAAACCGCCGCTTTTTTCTTCCAGCGATTTGGCGACGACGCGCTTCAGCGAACCGTCCGCGTACATCGGGATGCTGGTCGTGAAGGCGACCGCCATGATCAAGCCGATCAACGTGCTTAACGTCAGCCAGCGGGTGTTCCACATTTTGCGAAACAAGAAACGGAACATCAGCATCAGCGACCCACTACTTTCTGTCCCGGCGTCAAGCCTTTCACAATTTCCACATCGGTGGAGGTTTGCTGGCCGAGCTCCACGTCCACCTCGCGCTTGTTGCCTTTATCGTCTACGACCTGCACATAGTTGCGTCCCGAATACGAACGAAGCGCCGCCAGCGGAATGATCACCGCATTCTCTTTGCGCTGCGTAATGACCGAGACGCCTAACATCGTGCCCCGGTTCAGCCCCTCCGGAAACGGATCGAGCTTGACAATCATGTAATTTTCGATAGAGTCAGGCTGTTTCTGCCCTTCGCCGGGGAATCCGCTGCCGCCACCCCCGCTGTTCGGATCTTTCGGATTCGGCAGCTGCTGCACCGTCCCTTTATACTGTCCGGCCGCGTTGACGTCGACCACAACCTCCATCCCGACGGCGACCTTCTTCAGGTCGTCCTGGCTGAGCGTTGCGGCAACGGTGAGCTGTGACAGATCGGCGATGGTGACGATCGCATCATACGCCTTCGCCGTATCGCCCTTCTTCACATACACCGACACAATCGTACCGGAGAATGGGGCCGTCAGCTTCGCATTGGCAATCGTGCTCTCCAGCTTATTCAATTCCTCGCGCTTCAGCTCGAAATCGATCTTCGCCTGCTCGACCTCTTCGGCGCTCTTGCCGTCGGCATTGCGCAGCGTCTCGATCATGACCAGCTCATCCTTGCGCGTCTGCAGCCTTGTCTTCTTGAGCTGGCTCTCCTGCTCGGTGACGTCGAGCTCGGCGATGATTTGACCTTTTTCTACCGTGTCACCGGTTTTGACATACAGATTTTTAATGCGGCGGCTCGTTTCATCAGTAAAATATAAGTCCTCCTCCACCGTCGCCATCAGCTTTCCGGAGCCGCGAACCTTCGTTTCAAGCGTATCGGTCTTGACGACGTACTCCGGCTTCTTCGACAGCTTCGGCGGCTGGATGGCAGGCAGCGTTTCTTCTTCCTCCTCTTTCGGAAGCACCGAGCAGCCCGCCGTAACGGCTAGCGATACGGCGAGGCAGGCGATGGCCGCCGGCTTGGCCGCCTTTTTAAGCATTAATAAATTTCCCATCCACCATTTCGAAAACACGGTCGGCTACCTCCATTATTGTCGGATCGTGCGTGGTCATGCAGATCGTCATGCGTTCGGTGCGGATAATATCCCGGAACACGTTCATGACTTGAGCGCCCATCTGGGAATCCAGCTCGGCGGTCGGTTCGTCGGCCAGCAGCAAGCTCGGCTTATGCGCAATCGCCTTGGCGATCGCCACCCGCTGCTGCTCGCCCCCGGACAGTTCGAAGGGACGGTGGTGCATCCGTCTGACAAGCCCGACCAGCTCCAGGCAATGCGTCACGCGAGGTTTCCACTGAGCCCGGGGAACCCCGGCCATGCGCAAGGAAAGTTCCACATTTTCCCAAGCGGACAAGAGCGGCATTAGAGCAAAGGATTGGAATATAAAACCGATTTCTTTTCTTCGTATGTAGGTGCGCTCATCGTCACCGCATTGGTGAAACAGATGTTCCTTGAACCGGATCTCGCCACGGTTCGGCTGATCCAAGCCGCCGATCAAATTCAGCAGCGTCGTTTTGCCGGAACCGGACCGGCCTTTCAGCATTACAAGCTGCAGCGGATACAACGACATATCAATCCCTTTCAGGACATGAAGCTGCTGACCGCCAACCGGAAACGACCTTTCGACGCCGGTCACCGTCAGCAAGGGCTTGCTTGTATCGATCGCCGCAGGCAGCGATTGCTCTAGCGCAGCCAGTTCGGCTGCGGACGCCGCTTCGGGAACTTGCTCGCCTTCGGAGGAGACGCCGAATTGCGGTTCCTCCGGCACGCCGGGACTTGGCTTCTGCGCTTGTTTTTTGTTTCTGCGCAAGCCTGGAAACATGTTGACCCTCCTTTTTTTTACAATTTCGACCACCGGTCAGAATTGATGGAACACATGAAATAGACGACAGAACTGGAAAAAAGGTTACACATCACGCAGCAACAAAATAAAAATATTTACCAAATTAACAATCCATGTTTCCGGTTTCTGCGGCACGGGTTCCACGGGTTGCGAGCGCCGCAAAACGGCAATATCTCATTCATGATGCCGGACAAAATTATAAATGATATGAAGATAATATGAAGAAATCGTTAAGAAGCCGGGGAGGGGTTAGGGCGCAAGTTAGGGCGCAAAACGGCTTGAAGGAGGTTAGGGGTACTTCGGGGCGGGCTCCATGGTGTTTTTGGCGAGAAGCGAAAAAAGACATTCGCCCCGGGGACGAATGTCTCGATATTTCGCAAATTCCACGTTGAACTCGACCGGAATCTGTACGATAGTGCACTTCTTGCATAAAGCTTACCGGGATCGGAACTTCTGCGAATGTTCCTTCGCCTGTTCCACCGATGTAATCCGGTTACGCTGCCATTCGAGCAGAATGCGGTCAATGTAGCGGAAATGCACTTTCCCGGCGAACACCGCTTCCTTCAAGCCGGCCAAGATCAATGCCTCCGGATGGCCGTCCTTGTCTAACCAGCCTGTGATCGATTCGAACTCCATCGGGGTCAACGGCCGGCCGAACTCCTTCTCGAAAATCGAAAAAATATCTTTCCGCTCCCCGCGCGCGCTCTCCGAAACGATCTGCGCTCTGCGCGCAGCCTCCCATTCGTCCGCGCGAATCGCCGCGAGCCTGTTGAGCAGCGGCGACCAGTTGTAGGCTTCGCTGTGTACCCCCGTCACCGGATCCTTCGTTTCATCGATCAGCAGGAATCCTTCCCGCATCAGCTTCTGCAGCACTGTGATCACTTTGTCTTGTGCAATCGACATCCGCGCGCACAGCTCCTCAGGCGTCGGAAAGTCCTTGCCTTCCTTCTGCTTGAACGCCATGAGATGAATCAGCAGCATCACTTCATGTTCCCCTAAACGCAGCTGGGGATAATATTGCAGCAGCCAGTACGGCACCTCGACGCTGCCGCTTTGCAGTCCTTCCAGCAGCAAGGCAGCAAAGTCCCCCGCTTCTTGCCCGTTCCCCCTCATGCCAACCCCTCTTTCCGTAACGTATCCTTACCCGAGCAACTGAACCGCCGGCCGGCCTTACGGATACAAACGATAGAGCAAACGCGGGAACGGAATCGTCTCCCGGACGTGGTCAAGGCCGCAAATCCAGGCGACCGTCCGCTCCAGCCCCAGACCGAAGCCCGAATGCGGCACGGAGCCGTATTTGCGCAGATCCAGATACCACTGGTACGCTTCCTTCGATAGCTCGTGCTCCTTGAAGCGTTCCTCCATCAGCTCCGGATCGTCGATGCGCTGGCTGCCCCCGATAATTTCGCCGTACCCTTCGGGCGCAATCATATCCGCACACAGCACGACTTCCGGACGAGACGGATCCGGCTTCATATAGAACGCTTTGATTTCCGTCGGGTAATGCGTGATGAACACCGGCTTGTCATAGCTTTCCGCGATCGCCGTCTCGTGAGGAGCGCCGAAATCTTCGCCCCACTCAAACTCGTGCCCGTTGTCCTGCAGAAACTTGACCGCTTCGTCGTACGTAATGCGCGGAAACGGGGCTTGAATGCGCTCCAGCTTCGTCACATCCCGTTCCAGCACCTCAAGCTCCTTGCGGCAGTTCGCCAGCACCGACTGCACGACATACGAAACGAACTGCTCCTGTACTTCCAGATTCTCTTCATGCGTGACGAAAGCCATCTCCGGCTCAATCATCCAAAACTCGATCAAGTGACGGCGCGTCTTCGACTTCTCGGCGCGGAACGTCGGCCCGAACGAATACACCCGGCCGAGCGCCATCGCCGCCGCTTCCATGTAAAGCTGTCCGCTTTGCGTCAAGTAAGCGTCCTCGTCAAAATATTTCGTATGGAACAGATTGGTCGTCCCTTCGCAGGAAGAAGGCGTCAAGATTGGCGGATCTACCAAATGAAATCCGCGTTCGTCAAAAAACTGCTGAATCGCCCGGATGATTTGCGAACGAATGACCAAAATTGCCCGCTGCCGCGGCGTACGAATCCACAAGTGACGGTGATCCATCAAATAATCGACGCCGTGCTCCTTCGGTGTAATCGGATAATCGGTCGCGAGCTGAATGATCTCGATGCCTGTGACCGTGAGCTCGAAGCCGCCCTTGCTTCGCGAATCCTCACGTACGACGCCCGTAACGTATAAGGAGCTTTCCTGCGTCAGCTTGCCTGCGTCCTCCCACACTTGCTCGGAAACTTCGCTTTTCACAACGACGCCCTGCATAAATCCGGAACCGTCCCGCAGCTGCAAAAACCTTATTTTTCCGCTCGAGCGGATATTATGTAACCAACAACCGATGGTAACCGTTTGTTCCACGTGCCCGCCCGCTTGGCGAATCGTAACCAAATTGCGATTCATCAGCCATCCTCCTTGCTTGATCGAATCCGGGACGCCGGTGAACAGATGTTCGACCGGCGCTCTTTATCCTTATTCTACATGATTGGATTTGAAAATCAAACGGTGCGTATCCCGCGCGATGACCAGCTCCTCATTCGTCGGAATGACGAGCGCCTGAACGCGCGAACCGGGCTTGGTGATGACCCGTTCCCCGCCGTCGCGGCGCATATTGGCCGCTTCGTCGAGCTCTAGGCCGAGGAACGTCAGGTTACGGCAGACGGCGTCGCGCAGCACGGCCGAGTTTTCCCCTACGCCGGCGGTAAACACGATAGCATCGATGCCGTTCATGGCGGCGGCGTAAGCGCCGATGTATTTGCGCAGCCGGTATTCATACATCTTGAACGCGAGCGTCGCGTTCCGGTCGCCCGCCTCCATCGCCTGCGTAATCTCCCGCATGTCGCTGCTGATGCCGGAGATCGCCATCAGCCCGCTGTGCTTGTTCAGCATGGAGTTGACCTCCGACAGTGTCAGGTCTTCCTTGCCCATCGTGAACGGAACGATCGCCGGATCGATGTCCCCGCTGCGCGTCCCCATCATCAGCCCTTCCAGCGGCGTTAAGCCCATGCTCGTGTCGAGCGACTGGCCGTGCAGCACCGCTGCGCAGCTGGCGCCGTTGCCGATATGGCACGTCACCAGCTTCAGCTCCGAAAGCGGCCTGCCGAGAAACGAAGCCGCCCGCTCGCTGACATAAGCGTGCGACATGCCGTGAAACCCGTAACGGCGAATTTTGTGCTTTTTGTAGAGCACCATCGGAATGGGGTATAAATAGGACGTCTCGGGCATCGTCTGGTGGAACGCCGTATCAAATACGACCGCCTGCGGCGTATTCGGCATGTTCGCCTCGACCGCTTGAATGCCCAGCATATGTGCCGGGTTGTGCAGCGGCGCAAGGTCGAACAGCCGCTTGATCTCGCGCTTCACCTCTTCGTTCACCCTCACCGAGCTGGAGAACGACTCGCCGCCATGCACGACCCGGTGCCCGACGGCTTCGATTTGCGCTGCGGATTGCAGCACGCCGAATTCCGGATGGACCAGCATATCGAGCACCCGGCGAATCGCCGTCGTATGCTCCAAAATTTCCCGCACCTCGCGAATGTCCTGCTTCCCTTCCGGTTCGTAAGTGAGAATCGCCGATTCCATGCCGATCCGCTCCACCTTGCCTTTGGCCAGCACCGATTCATCCGTCATTTGATACAGTTGAAATTTCAATGACGAGCTCCCGGCGTTGATGACGAGAATAATCATAGTCGGTCACCGTCCTTATCGTAGGTAAAAAAGCCTTGTCCCGTTTTCGTCCCGAGATGCCCCGCCCGAACCATTTGTTTGAGCAGGAACGAAGGCCGGTACTTCAGCTCGCCGAACTCGCGGAACATTCGCTCCATCGCCGCCAGCACCGAATCGAGTCCGAACCGGTCAGCCATCTCCAGCGGTCCGTAACGAAAATCGTACCCGATCCGCATCGCGCTATCGATATCGTCGGCCGTCGCCACCCGTTCGGAAAGCGCATGCATCGCTTCGTTAATCAGGATGCAGATCAACCGCGTCGTCACGAAGCCCGGTGATTCGTACACTTGAATGCCGCGTTTTTGAATCGTTTGTTCCACGAAACGGCGCGTTTGTTCGAACGTATCCTCGCTCGTTTTAACCGCCCGAATAATTTCCACGAGATGAATTTTCGATACCGGGTACAAAAAATGCAGCCCGATCACCCGCTCCGGCACCTTCGTTGCGGCCGCTATCTCGGTTAAGCTGAGCGTCGACGTATTGCTTGCGAGAATGATCGGGGGCGGGCACAGGTCGTCAAGCCGCGCGAACACTTGTTTTTTCAAATCCAGATCTTCGCTGATCGATTCGATCACCATGTCGCACTCGGACAACCGGCTCCAGTCCGTCATCTTATGAATACGCGATAAAATCAATTTTTTCTCCGGGATCGTAATCGCCCATTTCTCGATCTGCTTGTCTAGGCTAATCTCCATTTGTTCCCAAGCCTGGTCCAGACGCTCCGGCGTTCGTTCGATCAGCAGCACCTCAAGCCCGCGGGAGGCTAACATTTCCGCGATGCCTTGGCCCATTGTGCCCGCTCCGACGACTCCTATTTTGTTAAATACCATGATGGCGTCCCCCCTCCATATCGATCCAGTGATATTATACACAAGCGGAAGAAATTTTCATAAATCATTTGTCACACTTTTCGCAAAAAAAGTCCGCCAAACCCGGTTTATCGGGCGGCGGACTTTGACACAAGCTTATTTGTTGGCAAGGCGGGCTTCATGAGCCGCTTCGTACGCGGCAATTTTGTCTTCATGCTGCAGCGTTAAGCCGATATCGTCAAGACCGAGCAGCAGAAATTGACGGCGATGCTCGTCGAGGTTAAACACGATGTTCAGCCCTTGGTCGTCGGTGATCGTATTGTTCTCGAGATCGACGGTCAGCTTATAGCCTTCTTGAGCGGCTGTGCGCTGGAACAGTTCTTCCACTTGCTCTTCGCTGAGCGTGATCGGCAGGATGCCGTTCTTGAAGCAGTTATTGTAGAAAATGTCGGCGAACGACGGCGCAATGACGACGCGGAAGCCGTAGTCTTGAATCGCCCATGGCGCGTGCTCGCGGGATGAACCGCAGCCGAAGTTGGCGCGGGAGATCAGCACCGAAGCGCCTTGGTAACGCGGCTGGTTCAAGCTGAACTCGGGAATGACGTTCCCTTTCGGGTCAAATCGCCATTCGAAGAAGAGGAACTGGCCGAAGCCGGAACGCTCGATGCGTTTCAGGAATTGTTTAGGGATGATGGCGTCCGTATCGACGTTCACGCGGTCGACCGGGCCGACGATGCCGGTATGCTTTTTAAAGGCTTCCATGTCGTTCTACTCCTTATTTCTCATGTGGTGTATGCTTAAGCTTCCTGCTTCACTTTAAATTCCCAATCGCGCACATCTGTAAAACGCCCTTTGACCGCTGCAGCGGCAGCCATCGCCGGCGATACGAGATGCGTGCGTCCGTCGCGGCCTTGACGGCCTTCGAAGTTCCGGTTGGACGTCGACGCACAGCGTTGTCCCGGTTGGAGCACGTCCGGGTTCATTGCCAGACACATCGAGCAGCCCGCGTCGCGCCATTCGAATCCGGCTTCGGTGAAGATTTTGTCCAGACCTTCCTTCTCGGCCTGGATCTTCACGCGGCCCGATCCCGGTACGACAATCGCCGTGACGTTCGGAGCCACTTTATGACCTTGAGCGACAGCTGCGGCGGCGCGCAGGTCTTCGATCCGGCCGTTCGTACAGGAACCGATAAACACATAATCGATCGCGATTTCGGACATCGGCGTTCCCGGCGTCAAGCCCATGTACTCCAGGGCTTTCTCAGCAGCTTTGCGCTCGTTCTCGGTCGTGAAGTCCGCCGGATTCGGCACAACGCCGGTAATGTCGGTACCCATGCCCGGGCTCGTGCCCCAGGTCACTTGCGGGATCAGGCTCTCGGCGTCGAATTCAACCACACGGTCGTATACAGCGCCTTCGTCTGTCGTCAGCTTGCTCCATTCGGCTACCGCTCTGTCGAACGCTTCGCCTTGCGGCACATACTCGCGTCCGCGCAAGTAATCGAATGTCGTTTGGTCAGGCGCGATCAAACCGGCTCTTGCGCCCGCTTCGATCGACATGTTACATACGGTCATGCGCTCTTCCATCGACAAGTTGCGGATCGCTTCGCCCGTATACTCGATGACGTAACCGGTGGCGAAATCCGTACCGTATTTCGCGATCACGCCGAGGATCAAGTCTTTCGCCGTGACGCCCGGCTGCAAGCGGCCGTTGATGCGCACTTCAAGCGTTTTGGCTTTGGATTGCTGCAAGCATTGCGTCGCGAGCACGTGCTCGACTTCGCTCGTCCCGATGCCGAACGCCAATGCGCCGAAAGCGCCGTGAGTCGACGTGTGGCTGTCGCCGCAGACGATCGTTTTGCCCGGATGCGTCAAGCCGACTTCCGGTCCCATAACGTGCACGACACCTTGGTCGATGCTGTCCAGGTCAAACAGCTTGATCCCGAAGTCAGCGCAGTTTTTCGAAAGCGTATCGATCTGCTGCTTCGAAATCGGATCGGTGATGTTGAAACGGTCTTTCGTCGGCACGTTGTGATCCATCGTCGCGAACGTCAGGTCCGGACGGCGCACTTTGCGGCCGCTCAAGCGAAGTCCTTCGAAAGCTTGCGGGCTTGTCACTTCATGCACCAAATGCAGGTCGATATAGATGATGCTCGGTTTGCCTGCTTCGGATTGAATGACATGGTTATCCCAAATTTTCTCAAACATTGTTTTTGCCATCGGTTCCACCTCGGGTTGTGTATGAATGAATCCTTGGAATGTACTGCTCTATGTGTTACATCGTACCATGTTCAACTTCATTGTTCCAAGATATAATAGCTATAACATTGATAGGTTTCGATAATAATGCATCATAAATCAATTATGAACCAAAGGAGCCGTTTGAACGATCATGGAACTGCGTCAGCTGCAATACGCTTTGCAAATCGCTATCGACAAAAACTTTTCCCGCGCCGCAGAAAAGCTGCACATCGCCCAGCCCTCCCTCAGCCAGCAGCTGTCCAAGCTGGAGAAAGAAATCGGCGTACTCTTGTTTCAACGCACGACAAACTCGGTGGAGGTCACGTATGCCGGGTCGCTCTTCGTGGAGAAGGCACAAAAAATACTCGACACCGTCGAGCAGCTGAAGAAGGAAATGGAAGATATTTCACAGATGCGCAAGGGCCGGCTTGTCGTCGGCAGCCTGCCGATCACCGGCGCGCACGTCCTGCCGCTCGTGCTTCCCGTTTTTCAGGAGCGCTACCCCGAGATCGACGTCGTGCTTGTCGAGGAGACGACGAGGAACCTCGAGCATTTGACCGCCAGCGGCCAGGCGGACATATCGCTGCTGTCGCTGCCGCTGTTTGACGACGCGCTCGCTTACGAGCCGGTGATCGAGGAAGAAATCGTGCTGGCGGTGCCGCCGCAGCATCCGCTCGCCGCCAAGGCCGCAGAAGCGGCCCCCGGTGAAGGAGGCGATGCGTGGACGGATCCGCTCCGTCCGCTATCAGGCGCAGACCGCTCGGTGCAGCCGGTCGACATCGGGCTGCTGCGGAACGAGCCGTTCATCGCGCTGAAGAAGGGCCAGGGCTTCCGGCAAATCGCCATCGAGCTGTGCGGCAGCGCAGGCTTCTCGCCGAACATTGTGTTCGAAAGCAGCAACATCGAGACGGTGCAGTCGCTCGTCGCCGCCGGCATGGGCATCGCCTTCGTGCCGCACATGGTATCCCGCGGCCGCTGGAGCAAGCTGGCGCCTGCCTACCTGCCGCTGCAAAGCCGTCCGACGCGAACGCTCGTAGTCGCTTACCGCAAAGGACGCTACTTGTCCAAGGCGGTCGAAGCGTTCATGGAGACGTTCCGCGACGTCATGCGCACGCCGACCTGACTCCAGCCTGCCATTAATGGTGTCCCTTCGCCATGCGATGACGGCATGGCGCGGGGATAGCCCCGCTTATTCCGCGTACAACGACGGACGTCGATCCTCGAAGATCGGAATGCGCCGGCGAACGTCCTTCACAAGCCCGAGATCGATCGTGGCCCGCACGATGCGCTCGCTTTCGTCCCCTTCCGCGAGCACCTCGCCCCACGGGTCGATGACCATGGAATGACCGAAAAATTCCGTCGTTCCGCTTATGCCGACACGGTTGCACGAAATGACGAACATCTGATTCTCAATCGCGCGCGCCATCAGCAGCGTTCGCCAATGGTGCAGGCGCGGATTCGGCCATTCCGCCGGCACGAACAGCACCTGGGCGCCGCCGAGCGCCAGCTTGCGCGACAATTCCGGGAAGCGGATGTCGTAACAAATCATCATCCCCGCCGGAACGCCGTCGAGCTCAAGCCTTCCCAGCTTGTCTCCGCTTTGCAAAAACTTCTCCTCGTCCATCAACCGGAACAGATGAATTTTCGAATAGTCGCCGGCTTCGTTCCCTTCACGATCGAACGCATAGATCGTATTGAAAACCCCGCCTTCCCGCTTCTCCGCGATCGATCCGCCCACGACGTTCACCCCGTGTTCCCGGCTAAACCCGGACAGCAGCGCCCGCGTCCGTTCTCCGGCCGGGTCGGCCAATTCCTGAATGCGGTCCAGCGCATACCCGGTGTTCCACATCTCCGGAATGACGATCACATCCGGCTTCACTTCATTCGTGACCGCTTCATTCAGCATTTCTTCCAACTTGGCGTAATTGCGCTCCGGCTCGCCGATGGCTATGTCCATCTGCAGCAGCGCGACGTTCCAGGTGCCTTGTGTCATGTTCCCCATCCTTTACTTCGTAAAATCGACATTTCCTTAACTATAGAGCATGAGGCCGACAACTTCAACGGATCCTCCATGCGAAAGCCATTCCCATGTACACAGGTCGGAATTCATGTTACATTAATCGTATTCAACTAAAGCGGCATCAGCCCGCATACCGATACTAAGCAATGGAGTGAGACGAACATGAACCCAACTTCGCCCAGCGCCGTCAGCGCTTTTCCCATTCAGCCCGCGCAGCGCCTGCAGGAGCTGCCTACCCAATTTTTCGCCAAACTCGTGCGCAAAGCGAACGAGCAAATCGCTGCCGGACACGATGTCATCAATCTCGGCCAAGGCAACCCGGACCGTCCGACGCCGCCGCATATCGTACAGGCGCTGCAGGAAGCGGCGGAGAACCCCCAATACCACAGATATCCGCCGTTCAACGGCTATATGTTCCTGAAGGAAGCGGTCGCCCAGCGGTATCGTGAAGATTACGGCGTCGAGCTCGATCCCGAAACGGAGGTCGCCATCTTGTTCGGCGGCAAAACCGGGCTCGTCGAAATCGCCCAATGTCTGCTCAATCCGGGCGACGTGTGCCTCGTCCCGGATCCGGGCTATCCGGATTATTGGTCCGGCGTCGCATTGTCCGGAGCCCGCATGGCGTTCATGCCGCTGCGGGAGTCGAATGCGTTCCTGCCGGATTACGACTCACTGGCGGCCGACGATCTCAACAAAGCGAAGCTGATGTTCATGAACTACCCGAACAACCCGACCGCTGTCTCGGCTCCTTACTCCTTCTACGAGGAAACCGTGCGGTTCGCCGCCAAGCACGGCATCGTCGTCGCCAGCGATTTCGCTTACGGCGCAATCGGGTTCGAAGAGACGAAGCCCGTCAGCTTCTTGCAGGTGCCGGGCGCCAAGGAAGTCGGCGTCGAATTTTACACGCTGTCCAAAACGTACAATATGGCCGGATGGCGGGTCGGCTTTTGCCTCGGAAATAAAGAAGTTGTGCGCATGATCAACCTGATACAGGATCATTATTACTGCAGCCTGTTCGGAGGCATTCAAGCGGCGGCGGCGGTAGCGCTCACCGGACCGCAATCGTGCGTGGACGAGCTTGTCGCGGTTTATCAATCCCGCCGTCATGCGCTGTTTACCGAGCTGGACCGGATCGGCTGGCAAGCGAAACGGTCGCAAGGCTCTTTCTTTACATGGCTGCCGGTTCCGAAGGGATACACCTCCGAAACGCTGGCCGATCGGCTGCTGAACGAAGCCAAAATCGTCGTTGCGCCCGGTATCGGCTTCGGGGAGCACGGCGAAGGTTACGTACGGCTCGGCTTGCTAAGTCCGGAATCGAGACTGCAGGAAGCGGTGCGCCGGGTTGAAGCGCTCGGTTTATTTTAAGACCGCCAAGGGGATCATTCATATATACCAAACCTTAGGACTATGGTAGAATAAGCTCATTGCATCCATCATTCCGAAGTCTTATTCTACCGTTTAAGGTGATGCCTATGGACTACGACACGATCTCCAGCCTGCAAATGAATCGTTGGCATCGTATCTATTTAAATGCGTATTGGTGCATGATCGTTCTGTCGTTAGCGGTGGCATGCGTCGGGTACCCGTTTCGCTCCGTAAGCGAAGAGAGCGCCTTGTACCCATGTATCCTGTTTCCGACGGCGGGCTTGTCTGCAGTCGCCATCGTCGCTGAGTTGACGCTGCCGAGAATGAAGGCTTATCAAGATTTCTTCATGATCACGACCGCGACCGCCATGTGTGCCGTGCTCGTCTCCTCGATCTCGATGATCACGTTTATCCAATCGCTGTTTGTGCTGCCGTTGCTGATTTCGGTTATCTACATGCGGCGCCAAATCGCGTTCTATGCCTTCGGCCTGAACTTATCCTGCTTTTACGTCACGACGTTCGCCAACGAAGCGATTCGCGTACAGACAACCCGGGATCAAATCATCCTGATACATCTGTTGCTAGTCGCCGTGCTCCTGATCGCCTTAACGATCGTGGCCCGCGGACGGCAATTGGCCCGCTATTTGCAATCGGTCATCGACGCCAAACAGGAGCTTCTGGTGCAAAATGTCGTGTTGGACAAGCTGATCAAAACCGACGCGCTTACCGGACTTTACAATCACCGGACGTTTCACGAATACTTGGACAAATTGCTCGAGCTGTGGAATCATCAGCCGTTCCCGCTTTGCCTCGCCGTTCTCGACATTGATAATTTTAAGACCGTGAACGACACGTACGGACACCGCGCCGGCGACATCGTGCTGCGGGCAGTCGCAACCGCCATCCAGGAAGCCCTTACCCCTAACGATTTCGCCGCCCGTTACGGCGGTGAGGAATTCGCCGTCATTATGACCGAGAAGTCGTTCAAGGAAGCGTATGCGATGCTTGAGGACATTCGCACCGTCATTGCGAATATGCGGCACCCTGAGTTGGACGGCAGCTCGGTGACAGTCAGTATCGGCCTGTATGCGCATCGCGCCAACGAAGACAAAGAGCGATTGTTCGAGAAAGCGGATATGCTGCTGTACGAGGCCAAACATTCCGGCAAAAACCGAACCGCCTGCGCAGGCTAGCTCTAAATCCAACCCGTATCGGACGGCGCCCTCTCCTTTACAAACCGCGTCCGGGCGTGCTATGCTAAACAAGAAACCAAACGTAATGATGGGAATAGTAGGAAGCCCCTGCACGCTCAGAGAGTAAATTCCGACGGCTGAGAGAATTTACCGTGAAGACTTACCGAACCCGCCCCTGAACGGCCAACGACGAGTTGGACGGCGTTCCCCGCCGTTATGAGGGATCAAGACGGATGAGCACGCTCATCAAGTAAGGTGGTACCGCGGAAGTTATGGCTTTCGTCCTTAGAGGACGGGGCCTTTTTGCATTTACCGGGACCCTCCTCCAATCGTAACGGAAAAGAGTGAAGTATATGTCGCAAGCCATTGTCGTCAAAATCGGAAGCAGCTCGCTCACGTCGGATGAAGGGGGGCTGAACCGCGATAAAATCGTGTTCTTCGCCTCGGAACTGGCTTCTCTGCACCGCGCCGGTTATCCGGTGCTGCTCGTCACCTCCGGCGCGGTCGCGGCCGGGTTTCGCGAGCTCGGCTATGCATCCCGTCCCAAAGCGCTGCATGAGAAGCAAGCTTCGGCGTCCGTCGGGCAAGCGCTGCTGATGCAGGCGTACCATGATGCATTCGGACGCCACGGTGTCGGCGTCGGTCAAATTTTGCTTACCCGCTCCGACTTTTCCAACCGCAAACGCATCCATAACGCGCAGATGACGCTGGAGGAGCTGCTTCGAAGGCGCATGGTGCCGATCATTAACGAGAACGACACCGTCTCGGTCGACGAGCTGAAATTCGGCGACAACGATACGTTATCCGCCCTGGTCGCTAATCTGGTACGGGCGCGCAAGCTGGTCATCCTGACCGATACCGACGGGCTCTACACGGAAGATCCGCGGAAAAACGCCGAAGCGAAACGGATCGACCGCGTGAACGAAATCGACGAAGAGCTCTACCGGATCGCCGGAGGCTCGGGCTCTTCCGTCGGCACCGGCGGCATGCGCTCCAAGGTTGAAGCGGCCCGCATCGCGATGCGCGGCGGCATTCCCGTCTTCGTCGGCCGGGTTATGGAACCCGGCGACTTGACGCTTGCGGTGGACGGCTCCGGCAAAGGCACGTATTTCGATACGAGCGAACACAATTTGCCGATGAAGAAGCAGTGGCTCGGCTTCCACTCACAGCCGCAAGGCCGCGCCGTCGTCGACGACGGCGCGGAACGGGCGCTCATCGAGGGCGGCAAAAGTCTGCTGCCGGCCGGCGTGAAGGAAGTTTCCGGCGACTTTCACCCGGGCGACGTCATCGAGGTTGTGAACGCGAGCGGGCAGACGGTCGGCCGGGGCGTCGTCAATTATGCGGCGTGGCAGCTTCAAGCCGTTGCCGGGTTAAGCACCGACGAAGTGCTGAAGCGCATCGAGGTGCCGCGGCTCGAAGTCATACACCGCGACGAATGGATTACCCTCGCCGCGACGGCGAAAGCAAGAGATAGCGCAAATTTGTAAGATCAGCTTACTTACTTAAAGGAGGAACAGGCGAATGACGACTGTTTACGATACCCATACTTCTGAAGTGACGATAAAGGCGAAGCTGGCTAAAGCGGCCTCGCCGAAGCTTAGCTTGCTCTCCACCGGGCAGAAGAACGCCGCCCTGCTCCGCATGGCTGAAGCGCTGGTTCAGGAAGCCTCTTCGATTATCGCCGCTAACGCGCTCGACCTGCAGCGCGGCCGCGAGAACGGCATCTCGGTCTCGCTGCTCGACCGGCTCGCGTTAAACGAGTCCCGCATCGCGGCGATGGCCGAAGGCTTGCGCCAAGTCGTGGAGCTGCCAGATCCGATCGGCGATGTGCTCGAAGCGTTCGACCGGCCTAACGGGCTGTCGATCCGCAAGGTGCGCGTCCCGCTCGGCGTGATCGGCATGATCTACGAAGCCCGCCCGAACGTTACGGTCGATGCGGCCGGACTGTGTTTGAAAACCGGCAACGCCGTCGTCCTGCGCGGCGGATCGTCCGCTCTTGAATCGAACAAACGCATCGTAGAGGTACTGCACGAAGCGCTTCGCGAAACCGACGTTCCCGTCGATGCGCTGCAGCTCGTGCTGGATCCGAGCCGCGCCTCGGCCCAAGAAATGCTCAAGCTGAACGGCCTGCTTGACGTGCTCATTCCGCGCGGCGGCGCTTCGCTCATCCAGAATGTCGTGAAGAACGCTTCCGTACCGGTCATCGAAACCGGCTCCGGCATTTGCCATACGTTCATCGATGATTCGGCGAAGCCGGAGATGGCGCTGCAAATCGCCATCAACGCCAAAGTGCAGCGCCCCTCCGTCTGCAACTCGATGGAAACGCTGCTCGTGCACAAGTCGTTTGCCGAACGGCATCTCGAGATGATCCTGCACCAGTTCGCACAGCAGAACGTTGAACTGCGCGGCGACGAACAGGCCCGCCGCATCTTCCCCGGCATGAATGAAGCCACCGATCAGGATTGGGATACCGAGTATAACGATTACATTCTCAACGTACGTATCGTGGATGGGTTGGACGAAGCGCTGGCGCATATCGCCGCTCACGGGACGATGCATTCCGAATGCATCGTAACCGAAAATGCCGACCATGCCGCCCGTTTCTTGAATGAAGTCGACGCCGCCGCCGTTTACCACAACGCCTCCACCCGTTTTACCGACGGGTTCGAATTCGGCTTCGGGGCGGAAATCGGCATCAGCACGCAAAAGCTTCACGTCCGCGGACCGATGGGCCTGCCTGCCTTGACATCGAGCAAATACCGTGTCGTCGGCAACGGCCAAATCCGGGGATAACGAACATATAAAGGAGTCCTTCAACGTGTCCAACACTTTAGCTTCAATAAATATCGCCTTTATCGGCGCAGGCTCGATGGCCGAAGCCGTCATTCGCGGCCTGATCGACAAGGGGGGCGTCCAAGGCGAGCGCATCTTCGTCGCGAACCGCTCGAATGCGGCTCGATTGCAGGAGCTTCAGCAGACGTACGGCATTCGTTACACGCAAGACGAAGCCGCCAAAGAACAGGCGATCCGCCAAGCGGACGTCGTCGTCATCGCCTTTAAGCCGAAGGATGCCGCAGAGGGCGTGCGGCTTCTCCGCGGGCTGTTGAACGAGCGCCAGCTGCTCGTCTCCGTCATTGCCGGGCTATCCATTGAAACGATATCCGGGCTGCTGGAGAACCCGCGCATGCCGGTTGTGCGCACGATGCCCAACACGTCCAGCACGATCGGTCTCGGCGCAACCGGTATCAGCTTCTCCGCAGCCGTCAACGCCGAACAGCGGCAAATCGCGACCGACATGTTTCGGTCGACCGGCATCGTCAGCATCGTCGACGAGCCGCTGCTCGATACGGTCACCGGCCTGTCGGGAAGCGGCCCCGCTTACATCTATTTCATGATGGAAGCGATGATTGAGGGGGGCGTCCAAGGCGGCCTCAACCGCGAGGAAGCGCGCCGGCTGACCGTGCAAACCGTACTTGGCGCCGCCCGCATGGTTGAGACGACCGGCGAGGAGCCGGCCGAGCTGCGCCGCAAAGTAACGTCGCCGAACGGCACGACACAAGCCGCGCTCGAGCTGATGGCCGGTCGCGGCTTCAGCGAGACGGTCACGCAAGCCGTGCTTCGCTCGGCTGAGCGCGCTTCCGAAATCGGAGCCGCCATCAGCGATTCCGTTACGTCCCAAAACAAATAAAGGAGGTGGATTATCGTGAGTTTGCCCTTGCCAGCTTCTTATTGCATAGCGACATACCGCTGTTATGACGAGAAAGCGGATTTTCATAAGAAAGCAACCGGTATCGCCGTCGGTCTGACCGTCGGCAGCTGGACGGATTTGCCCGAAGCGCGGAAGGCCGAGATGGAGAAACACCTCGGCCGGGTCGTCTCCGTCGACGTCCATGAACCCGCTGCCGGCGAATCGCTCGGCGAACGGTACGCCGACATTCGGATCGCCTATCCGGACGTCAACTTCAGCCGCGACATTCCGGCGCTGCTGGTCACCGTATTCGGCAAGCTGTCGATGGACGGCCGTATTAAATTGACCGATCTCACCTTCTCGCCTTCGTTCCTGGACGCCTTCCCGGGTCCTCGTTTCGGTCTGCAGGGCGTACGCGACCTGCTCGGCGTGCAAGACAGACCGCTGCTGATGAGCATCTTCAAATCGGTAATCGGCCACGATTTGCCGGCGCTGCGCGAGCAGTTCTACCAACAGGCTCTTGGCGGCGTCGATTTGATCAAGGACGATGAGATCTTGTTCGAGAACCCGCTGACGCCGATCGAACGACGCGTTGAGGTGTGCATGGAGGCAGCGGAGCAGGCCGGACGCGAAACAGGTCAAAAGCTGCTGTATGCCGCTAACCTGACAGGTCCGACGTTCGGTTTGGTTGAGCAAGCCAGGCGCGCCATCGGAGCCGGCGCCAATGCGCTGCTGTTTAACGTGCTGGCCTACGGATTCGACGCGCTTGCCGAGCTGAGCCGTCATCCCGACGTGAACGTGCCGATTATGGCGCACCCGGCGCTCGCCGGCGCCTTCTACCCCTCGGCGTACCACGGCATTTCGGCTAACGTCCTGCTCGGCAAGCTGATGCGCCTGGCCGGCGCGGATCTCGTTCTGTTCCCTTCCCCGTACGGATCGGTCGTCATGCCGCTGGAGGAAAACATGGCCATCAAGGATGCTCTCCTAACAACCGAAGCGTCCGGCTATGTGACGGGCGGCCGCGCTGCGGACCAGCTGTCGCTGCGGACCAGCTTCCCGGTGCCGTCCGCCGGCATTCATCCGGGACTTGTGCCGTGGATCTTGCGCGACTTCGGACATGACGTCGTGGTGAACGCCGGCGGCGGCGTCCATGGTCACCCGATGGGCGCAGCGGCCGGAGGACGCGCGTTCCGTCAAGCGATCGACGGCTGCTTGAGCGGCATTCCGCTAAGAACGTATGCGGAAACCCACCCGGAACTGCAGGCGGCAATTCAAGCTTGGGGGATTAAAGAATGAGCAAGCGGCGCGTTATTTTTTGCGATTTCGACGGCACGATTACCGTCAACGACAACATCGTTGCCATTATGAAGCATTTTCAGCCGGAAGGCTGGGATAAGCTTGTGGATCAGGTGATTAACAAAGAAATCACGATTCGCGAAGGGGTCGGACGCATGTTCGCCCTCCTTCCCACCTCCCGCAAGGAGGAAGTGATCGACTTTGCGATCCGCAATGTGACGATTCGTGCGGGGTTCGCCGAGCTGCTCGACTATTGCAAGCGTGAAGGCATTACGTTTCTCGTCACCAGCGGGGGAATCGACTTCTTCGTGTATCCCGTACTGTCGGCGTTCCCGATTCCGAGCGACAATATATACTGCAACGCCAGCGATTTCAGCGGCTCGCATTTCCGTATCTTGTGGCCGCACGCGTGCGACGAGCATTGTCATAACGATTGCGGGATGTGCAAAACGACGATCATTCGCGCCTATCCCGCAGATGAATACGAACGTATCCTGATCGGCGACAGCGTGACCGACTTCGAGGGGGCCAAGCTTGTGGATACGGTTTATGCGCGCGCGCACCTCATCGATTTGTGCAAGGAACTCGGCTTGAATTATAAGCCGTTCGAAAACTTTTATGATGTGATCCAGCATATAGAGGAGTTGAACGTAAGGTGAGCTTCAGCGCCATTACGCTAGAAGAGAAACAGCAGGCGTTCGCCGAGCTGCGGGAAATCAAAACCTTGCTGTCCTCACGGGGATGGTTCCCGGGAACAAGCGGCAACCTGTCGATCCGCGTGGGCGGGTTCGCCCCCGAGCAGTTCGCTTTCGCCGTGACGGCGAGCGGCAAGGACAAATCGGTCAATACCCCGTCCGACTTCCTGCTCGTCGACCAGAACGGGAAAGCGATCGAAGCGACGAGCTTGAAGCCGTCGGCGGAAACGCTGATCCACTGCGAGATTTATCGGGCAACCGGAGCAGGCGCCATTTTCCATGTGCATACGGTATTCAACAATGTGATCTCGGAGTGGTACGCCGAACGCGGCAGCGTGCCGATCGACGGCGTGGAGCTCATCAAGGCGTTCAATATCTGGGACGAGGAAGCGCAGATTGAGATTCCGATTGTGCCCAACTATGCGGACATTCCGCGAATCGCCGAGCTCGTGGAACGATCGATTCTCCCGCGCATTCCCGGCATCCTCATTCGCAAACACGGCATTTGCGCCTGGGGCGCCAATGCATTCGAGGCGAAGCGCCATCTGGAGGCATTCGAGTTTTTGTTCGAATACGCCTATAGGCTTGCTGTATTGAAGAAATAAGCAGGGCGCTTGCCGGCCCGTGTTGCGGACTTACCTTACATCGTAGAGATGACGCCCATGCTGGGCGTACCATTAGAAAGCCCTCTGTCACACGGTGACAGAGGGCTTTCTCCATATATTGACCTTCCAAATCGATCGGAACTAAAAGCCTTGCTCGACTTATTTCCCGTATTCGCTCGGGTTCGCACGCCATGCCTGCAGCGCAGCCAAATCCTGCTCCTGGATGCTGCCCTTCGCAAGGGCAACCTGCAGCAGCGTGGTGTAGTTGGTCAACGTCTCGAACGGGACGCCTGCGCCGTCGAACGCTTCTTTCGCCTTATCGAACTGGTACGAGAAGATGCCCAGTACGCCAAGCGCAGCGGCACCCGCTTCGTTCACGGCAAGCGCAACCTTCAGCGAGCTGCCTCCGGTGGAAATCAGATCCTCGATGACGACGGTCTTCTGCCCCGGGCGGATCGTGCCTTCGATCAGGTTTTCTTTGCCGTGGCCTTTCGCTTTATCGCGTACGTATACCATAGGCAGGCCAAGTTTCTGCGCGACCCAAGCCGCGTGCGGAATACCGCCCGTCGCCGCTCCGGCAATCACTTCGGCATCCGGAAAATATTCGCGGATGATCGAAACGAACCCTTCCGCGATCCGTTCGCGGACTTCCGGGTACGAGATGGTCAGCCGGTTGTCGCAATAAATCGGTGATTTCAAGCCCGACGTCCAGGTAAAAGGCTGCTGCGGCCGCAGGGCGACCGCGCCGATGGACAGCAAATCGGCTGCGATTTGTTCCGCAAGCTGCGGGTTGGTACGAATCGTTGTGGCGCTCATTAGGGTATGCTCCTTTTATGGGGATTATCGGTTGAAAAGCTCGTGCTCCATTCCAGTTACAGGCTGGTTACATGCCAGCTCCAGCTTAGCTGCCCGTTTCGACGGAAGCGATAATCGCTTCCAGCGCCGCTCTCGGGTCCGGCGCAGCCGTGATGGGACGCCCGATGACGACATAATCGGTGCCTTGCGCAAACGCCTCAGGCGGCGTCATGACGCGCGATTGATCGCCGATGTCGGCCCCCGCCGGACGAATGCCCGGCGTCACGGTGACAAAGCCGGTGCCGCATGCCTCTTTGATGCCCGCGACTTCATGCGGCGAAGCGACGACGCCGGCCATGCCCGCAAGCCGCGCCAGCTTCGCATACCGGATGACCGCATCCTCCACGCTGCCGGCAATACCGATCTCGTCGTTCAGCGTCGCCTGGTTCGTGCTTGTCAATTGGGTCACGGCGATAAGCAGCGGCTTGCTGCCTTGTCCCGCTCCGGTCACAGCTTTATCGACGCCTTCCCGAGCCGCTTCCATCATCCGGACTCCGCCCGCGGCATGCACGTTGAACATGTCCACGCCGAGCCGCGTGATGCTCTCGGCCCCGCCCTTAACCGTATTCGGGATATCGTGCATCTTCAAATCCAGGAAAACGTTGTAGCCCTTGTCCTTCAGCCTCGCTACGAACGCGGAACCTGCGCTGTAGAAAAGCTGCATTCCCACCTTCATGTAACAAGGAATGCCTTCGAGCGACTTCACAAGCGTCTCCGCCTGCTCCTCGCAAGCGTAGTCCAAGGCTACCATGATGCGTTCCGCCGCCAACCTGCCGTTCTTTGTCATTCGTCCGTCTCCTTCTCGTTTCCTTCTCATTCGGGCCCCATCAAGGGATTAGCACAGCGCTCCTCAGTCAAGCCGGAGACACTGTGCTAATTCGGGTTTGCTGCTTATAGTTACGCTTGATGCGCAGGCATCGGCGTCGATTGGAAGTAAATCGATTCCAGCACGTGCAGCAGCGCGCTGACGGTATCGAGCGAGGTCATGCACACGACGCCGTTCTCGACCGCTTCGCGGCGAATCCGGAAGCCGTCGCGCTCCGGCATTTTGCCTTTAGTGAGCGTGTTGACGACGAAATGCGCTTCGCCGTTGCGAATCAGATCCAGAATGTTCGGCGAGCCTTCGCTCAGCTTGTTGACGCGGGTTACGTTCAGCCCGGCTTTTTCAAGCGCCGCCGCCGTACCGCCTGTCGCTACGATGCGGTAGCCCAACCGGTCGAAGCCGCGGAAAATTTCCGTCGCTTCCGCCTTGTCTTTGTCCGCAATCGTCGCGATGATGGCGCCGGTCGGCGGCACTTTCATGCCGGAGCCGATCAAGCCTTTGTAGAGCGCCTTCGCGAACGTTTTATCGCGGCCCATGACTTCGCCCGTCGATTTCATCTCCGGTCCGAGCGTCGTGTCGACGCGGCGCAGCTTGGCGAAGGAGAACACCGGCACTTTAACGGAAACGTAGTTGTCTTCCGGCCACAAGCCGTTCTCATAACCCATATCCGCAAGCGTCTCACCCATGATGACGCGTGTCGCCACGTTAGCCATCGGGATTTTCGTGACTTTGCTCAAGAACGGAACCGTCCGGGAAGAACGCGGATTGACTTCGATCACGTACACTTCGTCTTGATAAATGACGAACTGGATGTTGACGAGGCCGACCACTTGCAAGCCGCGGGCGATTTTCGTCGTGATGTCGATAATTTTTTGCTTCAGCTCTTCCGATACGGTTTGCGTCGGATACACCGCGATCGAGTCGCCGGAGTGAACGCCCGCCCGCTCGATATGTTCCATAATGCCCGGAATCAATACGGTTTCTTTGTCGCAAATGGCGTCGACTTCAACTTCTTTGCCGAGCATGTAACGGTCGATCAGGACCGGATGCTCCGGATTGATTTTCACTGCGTATTCCATGTAGCTGAGCAGCTCTTCGTCGGAGTAGACGATTTCCATCGCCCGGCCGCCCAATACGTAGGACGGGCGCACGAGCACCGGATAACCGAACTTCGAAGCCATGCCAACGGCTTGATCGACCGAAGTGACGGTGCCGCCCGGCGGCTGAGCGATATCGAGCGAGCGCAGCAGCGCTTCGAACTTCTTGCGGTCTTCGGCCGCATCGATGTTCTCCAGATCCGTACCGAGAATGCGTACGCCGGCTTGGGACAGCGGTGCCGCCAGGTTGA
Source organism: Paenibacillus sp. EPM92 (assembly GCF_016586185.1). Taxonomy (NCBI): domain Bacteria; kingdom Bacillati; phylum Bacillota; class Bacilli; order Caryophanales; family Paenibacillaceae; genus Paenibacillus; species Paenibacillus sp. EPM92. The sequence continues at coordinate 22,444 of NZ_BCPS01000066.1, read as the reverse complement.
TCGCCGTTTGGCCGCCGAACTGCACGATGACGCCGATCGGCTGCTCACGCTCGATGACGTTCATGACGTCCTCGAAGAACAACGGCTCGAAGTACAGACGGTCGGACGTATTGAAGTCCGTCGACACGGTTTCCGGGTTGTTGTTGATGATGACCGCTTCGTAACCGGCGGCCTGAATCGCCCACACCGCATGAACGGTCGAGTAATCGAACTCGATGCCTTGTCCGATCCGGATCGGTCCGGAACCGAGCACGACGACCTTCTGTTTCGTCGTCTCTTTCACTTCATCTTCGGTTTCGTAGGTCGAGTAATAGTAAGGCGTCGAAGCTTCGAATTCGGCTGCGCACGTGTCGACCATTTTGTACACCGGCTTCAGGTTCAGGCCGAGGCGGTAAGCGCGAACGTCCGCTTCTTTCGTCATGTTCAGCCCTTTGTCGGCCGACTGGCGAATTTCGGCGATAGCGCGGTCCGTAAACCCTTTGCGCTTCGCTTCATATAACAATTCCGGCGTCAGTTCCGGCTGCTGGAGCTCGGCTTCGAATCTAATCATGCCCTCGAGCTTGTGCAGGAACCACCAGTCCACCTTCGTCAAGTCCTGCAGCTGCTGCACCGTGTAGCCGCGGCGCAAAGCTTCGGCGATCAGGAACATCCGCTCGTCGTCCGGCTTCACCAGACGCTGCTCCAGCGTCGCTTGGTCCAGCAAATCGGTTTCTTTCAAGAACAGACGGTGGACGCCGATTTCAAGCGAACGGATCGCTTTATGGATCGATTCCTCGAACGTACGGCCGATCGCCATGACTTCGCCGGTCGCCTTCATTTGCGTCCCGAGCTTCCGGTTGGCCGAGGTGAATTTATCGAACGGCCAGCGCGGAATTTTCGACACGATGTAGTCGAGCGTCGGCTCGAAGCAGGCGTATGTTTGACCCGTGACCGGGTTGACGATTTCGTCAAGCGTGTAGCCGATCGCGATTTTTGCAGCCATTTTGGCGATCGGGTAACCTGTAGCCTTGGACGCCAGCGCGGAAGAACGGCTCACCCGAGGGTTAACCTCGATCACGTAGTATTGGAAGCTGTGCGGATCAAGCGCGAACTGAACGTTGCAGCCGCCCTCGATATTCAACGCGCGAATAATTTTTAAGGAGGCCGAACGCAACATTTGGTACTCGCGGTCGGACAGCGTCTGGCTCGGAGCGACGACGATCGAATCGCCCGTGTGGACGCCTACCGGATCGAAGTTCTCCATGTTGCAGACGACGATACAGTTATCGTTCGCATCGCGCATGACCTCGTACTCGACTTCCTTCATGCCGGCAATGCTTTTCTCGATCAAGCATTGGTTAATCGGGCTGTAACGAATCCCGGATGCGACCGTTTCGAGCAGCTCTTCTTCGTCTGCGCAAATCCCGCCGCCCGTTCCGCCCAGCGTATAGGCCGGACGCACGATGATCGGATAACCGATCTCATTCGCAAAATCAACCGCTTCCTGTACCGTCGTCACGATCGTGCTGTCCGGCACCGGCTGCTCCAATTCGCGCATCAGATCGCGGAACAAGTCGCGGTCTTCCGCCTTCTCGATCGCGGTCAGCTGCGTACCGAGCAGCTTCACGTTCTCGCGTTCGAGCACGCCCGCGCGAGCGAGCTCCACGGCCATATTCAGACCGGTTTGACCGCCGAGCGTCGGCAGCAAGCCGTCCGGACGTTCTTGACGAATAATTTGCGTGACGAAATCCAGGGTGATCGGCTCGATATATACTTTATCAGCCATGTTCGTGTCGGTCATGATCGTAGCCGGGTTGCTGTTGATCAGAACGACCTCGTAGCCTTCTTCTTTCAAAGCTTGGCAAGCTTGCGTCCCGGCGTAGTCAAATTCCGCCGCTTGGCCGATGACGATCGGACCCGAACCGATAACGAGAATCTTTTTAAGTGTATTATTTTTTGGCATAGGTCAATTCCCCTTTCGAAACGGATCCTGCGGCGCCGTTCGCCTGCTGTTCGTAAGCCGCTGCGAGTTGCGCTTGGCGCGAAATCTTCGGCGTATTTTTTTGATGGTCGCGGATCATGGTCAGAAATTCGTCGAACAAATAGCTCGAATCGAACGGTCCCGGTGCGGCCTCCGGATGATATTGTACGGAGAAAGCCGGGTATTTCTTATGGCGCAAGCCTTCGATCGTACGGTCGTTGTTGTTGATGTGCGTCACTTCCAGCTCCGTGCCGGCGATCGATTCTTCCTTAACGGTGTACCCATGGTTCTGGGACGTGATGTAGCAGCGGCCGGATTTCAGTTCTTTCACCGGATGATTGCCTCCGCGATGACCGAATTTCAGCTTCTCGGTGTCGGCTCCGCTCGCCAAGGCGAACAATTGATGGCCGAGGCAGATGCCGAAGATCGGGAATTCGCCGAGCAGCTCGGCGATCATCTTCGCCGCATGCGGCACGTCTTTCGGATCCCCGGGGCCGTTGGACAGCAGAATGCCGTCCGGCGAGAGGCGGCGGATTTGCTCGGCCGTCGCATCCTGCGGAACGACGACCACATCACAACCGCGCTTCGTCAGGTCGCGCAGAATGCCGCTTTTGGAACCGTAATCGACAAGCACGACGCGCTCTTTCGTCCCCGGCGCGCTAAACACGCTTTTCGTCGAGACGCGGGACACTTGGTCCGTCATGAGCGGCGTCCCGTTCAACTGCTCGAGCAGCTCTTCGACGCGCTTATCCGATGTGGTCAAGATGCCTTTCATGACGCCAAGATGGCGGATGCGGCGGGTCAACATCCGCGTATCGATGCCGCTGATCCCGATAATGCCGTATTCTTTCAACAGGTTGTCCAGCGAATACTCGGCTCTCCAGTTGCTCGGCACGATCTCGTGCTCGCGCACGACAAAGCCGTGAATGAACGGACGGATCGATTCGAAATCGTCGCGCGCAATGCCGTAGTTGCCGATCAGCGGATACGTCATCGTGACGATTTGCCCGCAGTAAGACGGGTCCGAGAGAACCTCCTGATAACCTGTGATACCTGTATTAAAAACGATCTCACCCACCGAGTCGCCGGTGCTTCCGAACGCCTTGCCGGTAAACAACGTACCGTCTTCCAACAACAATCTTGCCTGCATCGATGCTCACTCCTTATGTAATGTTGTTTTCAAGCTTTACATCATACCGACCAAACAACCTTGCCTTCCACCATCGTCAGCGTCGGCCAGCCCTTAAGCACCCAGCCTGTAAACGGGGTGTTGCGTCCCTTCGAAGCGAATTCCGCCGGATCGACCGCTTTCTCCGACTCCAGGTCGATCAAGGTTAAATCCGCCGGTTTACCTTCAGTTATCGTTCCCCACGGCAGTCCGAACACTTCGGCCGGCAGCTTCGTCATCTTGTCGATCAGAAACTCCAGACTCCAGGCCCCCGTTTCCACGAACTTCGTGTACAGAAGCGGGAAGGCCGTCTCGAAGCCGACGATGCCGAACGGAGCGAGCTGTACGCCGCGCGCCTTCTCTTCCTCGCTGTGCGGCGCGTGGTCCGTTACGATGATATCAATCGTACCGTCCATGAGACCTTCGATACAAGCCTGCACGTCTCGCGGCGTGCGCAGCGGCGGATTCATTTTCCAGTTGGCGTCGAGTCCGGGAATATCTTCGTCCGAGAGCAGCAGATGGTGCGGACATACCTCCGCCGTCACCTTGATGCCGATCTGTTTCGCCTGCCGGATCAGCCGGACCGATTGCTCCGTGCTGACGTGGCACACATGATAATGGACGCCCGTCGCTTCAGCCAGCAAAATATCGCGGCCCACATGAATCGCTTCCGACTCGTTCGGAATGCCCTTCAGCCCGTGCTTGCGAGCGAAAGAGCCTTCCGAGAAGGCGGCGCCCTCTACCAGCGTGTTGTCTTCGCAGTGCGCGATAACCGGCATGCCGATCGAGGCCGCTTTAGCCATCGCGTCTTTCATCATCTGAGCGCTTTGCACGCCGACCCCGTCATCCGTATACCCGATTACGCCCGCTTCCTTCAGTGCTTCGAAGTCGGTCAGCTCGCGGCCGAGCTCGTTTTTCGTAATACAGCCGTACGGAAGCACGCGGACGACGCCTTCGGTTTCCGCTTTGTCCAGCACGTACTTCACGGTCTCGACCGTGTCGATGACCGGCCTCGTGTTCGGCATGCAGGCGATGGTTGTGAAACCTCCGCGGGCAGCCGAGCGTGTACCGGTCGCAATCGTTTCTTTATGTTCAAAGCCCGGTTCGCGCAGGTGCACGTGCATGTCGATCAATCCCGGTGTCAGCAGCTTGCCCTTGGCATCGATCACTTCATGTCCGCCGATATCCGGCGACGTGCCGTCCGCATCTGCAATACGGGCCACGAGACCGCCCTCCACCAGCACGTGCTTCGCTTGTGTTTCATTCCCTGCGCTGACAACGCGGGCGTTCAAGATCCAAATTCCCATGAAAACCTCCACATATGGTTAAAATGTTTCGCGCAATCCCCTTCGCTTAGCTCAACGCGCGCTCGATCACGGCCATCCGAATCGGCACGCCGTTGCTCATTTGCGTAAAAATTTTCGACTTCTCGCACTCGATCAGCTCGTCGTCGATTTCGACGTTCCGGTTGAACGGGGCCGGGTGCATGATGATCGCGTGCGGCGCCATTCGCGCAGCCCGCTCCGACGTCAGCCCGTAGGCGGCGCGGTATTCCTCCGCCGACCCGAACAGCGTGCCTTCGTGGCGTTCCAGCTGCACCCGCAGCATCATGACGACGTCGGCCGACAGCGCCTCGTCGATCGTAACATAAGGCGCGTGCTCGCCCAGCTCATCCGCACGCATGCCTTGCGGCGCGCAGAAGCTGACCCTCGCGCCAAGCGTTTGCAGCGCCCACAAGTTCGAGCGGGCGACCCGGCTGTGCTGGATGTCGCCGATGATGGCGACGTGCAGCCCTTTGAAGCCGCCGAATGTTTGGCGGATCGTATACAGATCGAGCAGCGCCTGCGTCGGGTGCTCGTTGTTGCCGTCGCCGGCGTTGATCAGCGGCACCTTGATTTTTTGCACCAGCTCGGGCAAGAGACCGTTCGGCTTCATGCGGATGACGCCGGCGTCGATGCCCATGGACTCCAGCGTTCGTACCGTATCGTAAATCGATTCGCCTTTTTGAACGCTGGATACGGCGGCTGTGAAATTGAGCACTTCAGCGCCAAGCCGCTTTTCCGCAACCTCAAAGGAAAATCTCGTTCTCGTACTGTTCTCAAAAAACATGTTGGCCACGAAGCGGCCTTGCAAATGACCGGTCACCTTCACCGGATATTGCTCCCAGTAAGCGGCGCGGTCCAAAATGGATGTCAGCTCTTCGGCGCTAAGCCCTTTCGTTCCGAGCAGATGTTTATCGGATAAAAGCTGAGTTCGTGTCATTCGCCTTGCCTCCTCTGTCCTGTGATGAGCACTTGGTCCGCGCCGTCCGATTCCGTTAAGTGCACCTCAATGCTCTCCATTCGCGAGGTCGGAACGTTCTTCCCCACGTAATCCGGCCGGATCGGCAGCTCCCGGTGTCCGCGGTCGACGAGCACGGCCAGTTGTATCGATTGCGGCCGCCCGAGATCCATCAGCGCATCCATCGCCGCCCTCACCGTTCGTCCCGTGTACAATACGTCATCGAACAAAATCACTTTCTTCTTATGAACCACGAGGCTTTGCCGTCCGGCTTCGAGCGCAGCCGCCTCTTCGCTCAAGGCGGTTACGTGCGGGGGTGCGGAGATGGTCCTGTCGTCGCGATATCGCGTGACGTCCACTTCCCCGATCGGTACGTTAGCTCCCTCGATTTCGACAATTTTCTCAGCGACCCGCCGGGCCAGATGAATGCCCCGGGTGCGGATCCCGATGAGTACGCAATCTTCAAAGCCTTTGTTTCGTTCCAATATTTCATGGGCGATACGCGTCAATGCTCGTCGTATGGCCGTATCGTCCATTAGCACAAGCTCGGTTTGCTGCATGAACACCGGAACCTCCTCACCGTTGTATTCCTTCATCACAAAGCGATCGACTGCGCAAGACATAAAAAAACCTTGCCGTGTGGACAAGGTTAGCGTGCGCGAAAATAGAACCTGCCCGCAGGAACCGAGATGAGCTGGACATAACCAACCCAAGTCGTTCCGTTCCGGGTAGACCGTTCAATTCGTCGTTCACCTTGTCAGCCTCACGGGACTGCATTTTAAAGGTGCTTTTCAGTTACGAGCATTATCCCACGTTCGACAGCGGATGTCAATAGACGTCGAGGTGCCTTCATCGTTCGAACCGAACAAGCGGACGATGAATCGGCATTGCCTTTCCTGTCAGGGCCGCCAGTTGCGTTATCGCGTTCGGGCCCGGTCTCCTTTTGCGGCATGCGGGGTCTTAAACATTGCTAGAAACGGTGGATTGTGCTATAAAAGATGTAGTTCGTGTCCGCTTGTCCGAGCGGCAACCTTACATAAGGAGTGGAAGTGAAACATTATGTCGATCGAAATGAATACCGAAGAAGTCATTAATCTTATCAAAACAAGCAAAAAGAAAACCCCGGTGAAAGTATATGTAAAAGGCGATTTGGAATCCATCGCTTTCGGCGATACGATCCAAGCGTTCGTATCCGGCAAAAGCGGCGTCCTGTTCGGCGAATGGACCGATATTAAAGCGGTGCTTGACGAGCAAAGCGCGAAAATCGAAGACTACGTCGTCGAGAACGACCGCCGCAACTCCGCCATTCCGCTGCTCGACCTGAAAGGCATCAACGCCCGCATCGAGCCGGGCGCCATCATCCGCGATATGGTCGGCATCGGCGACAACGCCATCATTATGATGGGTGCCGTCATCAACATCGGCGCTTCCATCGGCGAAGGCACCATGATCGATATGGGCGTCGTCATCGGCGGCCGCGTGAAAGTCGGTAAAATGTGCCACATCGGCGCAGGCTCCGTCCTCGCGGGTGTCATCGAGCCGCCTTCGGCGCAGCCGGTCGTGATCGAAGACGATGTGCTCGTCGGCGCGAACGCAGTTATTCTGGAAGGCGTGCGCGTAGGGGAAGGTTCCGTCGTGGCGGCCGGCGCGGTCGTCGTGGAAGATGTGCCTCCTTTCAGTGTTGTGGCGGGTACGCCAGCACGCGTGATCAAGAAAGTGGACGACAAGACAAAGTCCAAAACGGAAATTTTGAAAGACCTGCGCACCCTGTAAATAGCGCATGGATGCGGCTCGGCGCCTGGCGCCGGGCCTTTCTGTTAACCGTGCACGGCCCAAATTGCTTTCTTATAGGAGGCTCTGGTTCGCTTATGAGCAAAACCGTCATTCCCAGCCCGTTCGTTCAGGTGCGCCGCGAGCTGCACCAAATCCCCGAACCGGGCTTCCAGGAATTCAAAACGCAAGCTTATTTGCTTGACTTTATTTCCCGTCTGCCGCAGGACCGCATCGAAGTTCGCAAATGGCGGACCGGTCTTCTCGTGAACGTTCGCGGAACCGCGCCGAAGCGCAGGTATGGCTACCGTGCCGATATGGACGGCTTGCCCATTCAGGAGGACACCGGTTACGAGTTCAAATCGACGCATCCCGGTTTCATGCACGCGTGCGGCCACGATTTGCATATGAGCATCGGGCTCGGGATTTTGGCCCATTTTGCCTCTCATCCGATCCGCGACGATTTGACGTTTATTTTTCAACCGGCGGAGGAAGGTCCGGGCGGCGCGCTTCCGATGCTCGAAAGCGAAGAGTTTCAGGCTTGGCGTCCGGACGAGATCTTCGCGCTGCATATCGCCCCGGAATATCCGGTCGGCACGATTGCGACGAAGCCCGGCATCCTGTTCGCCAACACGTCCGAGCTCTTTATCGACCTTGTGGGCACCGGGGGGCACGCCGCCTTCCCGCACAACGCCAACGATATGGTCGTCGCCGCTTGTCAGCTTGTCGGCCAGCTGCAAACCGTCATCGCGCGCAATGTGAACCCGCTCGACTCCGCCGTGATCACGATCGGCAAGATCGACGGCGGCACGAAGCAGAACATCATCGCGGAGCGGGCGCGCCTCGAAGGAACGATCCGCACTTTATCCGCCGATACGATGAAGCTCGTTAAATCGCGCATAGAAGCGATCGTGAACGGCATAGAGGCTTCGTTCGCCTGTAAAGCCGAGATCGATTACGGTTCAAATTACATGCAGGTGTATAACGAAAAGTCCGTGACCGCGGAGTTTATGAGCTGGCTCAGCGAATCGCAGGCGGAGTTCGGCGTGAAGCTTCATGAATGTACGGAAGCGATGACCGGCGAAGATTTCGGATATTTCCTCGAATCGATTCCCGGCTTCATGTTCTGGCTCGGCGTCAATACCCCGTACGGGCTGCATCATGCGAAGATCGAGCCGGACGAAGCGGCCATCGATACGGCCATCGGCCTCATGACCCGCTTTCTGACCTGGAAGTCGGAGCAATAGCCTGAAATGATATGCAAACAGCCGTCCGGATCATTCCGAACGGCTGTTTGCGCAGTTAAAATTCGATAACATGGCGCCAAATTCAACGGTGGGGCAGCTTCTTCACGAACGCCTCCAGCCGGTCCATCCCGGCTTCCAGCACATCCATCCCGTATGCATACGAAAGCCGCACGTACCCTTCCCCGAAATGCGAGAAGGCATCCCCCGGAACAACCGCGACGCGGTGCTCCTCGAGCAGACGCATCGTGAACTCCATCGACGTCAACCCGAACCGCTCGATCGAAGGGAACATATAGAACGCCCCTTCCGGTTTCTCCAGCGTAAAGCCCATGCCGGTCAACCGGTCGTATACGAAATCGCGGCGCTTGCGGTACTCGGCTTTCATGGGGGCAGCGTCATCCACGCCCGCTGTCAGCGCTTCAATCGCCGCATATTGACTGATCGAGCTTGCGCAGGTCACGTTGTACTGATGAACCTTGACCATATGCTGGGACAAGTAGGCGGGCGCAAGCGTGAAGCCGATCCGCCAGCCTGTCATGGAATGGGATTTCGACAAGCCGTTAATGACGATCGTTTGCTCACGCATGCCCGGCACGGCCGCGAAAGAGCGGTGCGGCGCATCGTAGATAAGCTCGCTGTAAATTTCGTCGGCGATGACGAACACTTCCCGATCGGCCAGCAATTGTCCGATCTCCGCCAGCTCTTCCGACGCCAGGACGCGACCGGTCGGGTTTGACGGGTAACAGAGAACGACGCAGCGGGTCCGGTCCGTCAGATGCGGCTCAAGCAGTTCTGCAGTCAGCTTGAAGCCATTGGATCGCGTATCCACATAGACCGGTACGCCTCCGCACAATCGGACAAGCGGCTCATAGCCGGGATAGATCGGACCCGGTAAAATAACCTCGCTGCCTTCGGTCAGCAGCGTCCGCAGCGTAATATCGAGCGCCTGGCTTGCGCCAGTCGTCACGATGATTTCGTCCGCTGCGGCATACTCCAGTCCGTACTTCCCCTTCACGAACTGTGAGATGGCCGACCGCAGTTCCGGCAGCCCCGGATTCGGCGTGTAGGTCGTGCGGTGGTCGGCGATGGCCTGCTCCGCCGCGTGCAAAATATGTTCAGGCGTCGGAAAATCCGGCTGCCCGATGGTCAGTGTAATCGCATCCTTATATCCGCTGACCAGATTCGAAATTTTACGGATGCCTGAAATTTGAATGTCTTTGACCCGCGGATTAATGAGCCTCTCCAATTGTTCCATGTCCGGCTTTCATTCCTTATCGCGTTTTTAGTACGTCCAACAATCGCAGCATATCGTCCGGCAGCGGCGCTTCAAACTCCAGCCACTTTCCGGAGCGCGGGTGTTCGAAGCCGAGGACGGCGGCATGCAAGGCTTGCCCTTCCATGACGACGCCCCTGCTCTTCGACAGGCCGTAGGCCGGGTCGCCGACCAGCGGATGCCCGATAAACTTCATGTGGACGCGAATCTGGTGCGTTCGTCCCGTTTCCAGCTTCAGCTCGACTAACGTGTAGTCGCCGAATCGTTCCAATACGAGAAAATGCGTGACGGCACGCTTGCTGTTCTTCTCTGTGACCGTGTACAGCTTGCGGTCCTTCGGATCGCGGCCGATCGGCGCATCGATCGTTCCGTTGTCGTGCGGCACGTTGCCGTGCACAAGGGCGATATACTTGCGGTTGACCGTGTGCGCCTTCAGCTGCGCGGCCAGCCCGCTGTGGGCCAGGTCGTTCTTCGCAGCCATCAGCAGTCCCGAAGTATCCTTGTCGATCCGGTGCACGATGCCGGGACGCATCACCCCATTAATGCCGGACAAGTCCTGGCAGTGGTACATCAGCCCGTTCACGAGCGTGCCGCTGTAATGGCCGGGCGCCGGGTGCACGACAAGGCCGCGCGGTTTATTGATGACAATCACGTCCGAGTCCTCGTAGACGACATCGAGCGGAATCGGCTCCGCGGCCACTTCCAGCTCCTGCGGCTCGGGGATGATCAGCGCCAGCGTTTCGCCCTCGTTCAGCTTGTAGTTCGGCTTGACCACGCGGCCGTCGATAGTTGCATGGCCTTCCTTGATCCATTGCTGCACCTGCGTCCGCGACACCTCCTCATCCAGCGCCTCGGTTAGAAACTTGTCGATGCGTTCGCCCGCTTCCGTCGCTTCAATGACCCATTCCTGGCGGGAATCCAAATCCCCGGAGACTTCTTGCTGCACTCCGCTCATGGCTGCAAATCCCCGCTTTCCGATCCGGTCTTGACGTTCTGCTTCGCCTCGCGGCGCCAACTGATTAACGCGTCCAGGAAGATCAAAGCGACGCCGGAGACGATTGCGGAATCCGCCACATTGAAAATGGGGAAAATATAAGGCGTCTGCAGCCAGCTGAAATCGAATGTAAATTGGAAGAAGTCAACCACCTCGCCCGTTCTCGCCCGGTCGATGAAATTGCCGAGCGCTCCGCCCAGCAGCAAGCTTAACGCAAACGGCAGCAGCTTCTTGCCTTCGTCCAACGTCTTTTTCAAATACCAGATGATACCGATCACGACAAAGATCGTGATAACGATGAAAAACCATCGTTGGTTTTGCAGGATGCCGAAGGCCGCTCCTTTATTCCGGTGTGACGTAATTTGGAAAAACTCGCCGATAACGGAACGCGATTCTCCAATCACCAAGCGGTTGACAATCACCCATTTCGTCGCTTGGTCGACAAGCAGCACGATGACGGCGTACACGTAGTATTGTAAATATTTCAATGGAACAACCCCTTATTCGAGCTGACATTACAAGGATTTACCTAGCTAAAAAAATTCCGGTCCGCTTAAACTAACGGTAGGCAACCACCTCGAGGAGGCGATCATCTTGACGAACGTTCCATCCCGGGATCACGCGTTATCCGGGGCACAGCTGCAGGAGCTGAGCGCTAAGCTTCAGGAAGAGCAGCAGTGGCTTCAAGCGCACTTGACCGACCGAGAGCACGAAGGCCTGGAAAATTCGCTCCGCGATCAAACCGGTGAACTATCCGCTTACGACAACCATCCGGCCGACCTCGGCAGCGAAATGTTCGAGCGGGCTAAAGACATCGCTTTGCTTGAAAATGCGGAACGTCACTTAACCGACATCAACGAAGCGCTCGCACGCATCGAAACGGGTGCATACGGAACGTGCCGCGCTTGCGGGCAACCGATACCGTTCGAACGGCTGCAAGCTATGCCTACCGCGGCGTACTGCGTCAAGCATGTGCCCGACCCCAACGAATCGGAGCGCAGACCTGTGGAAGAGCAGCTGCTGGCTCCGCCATTCGGACGTACGAGCTTGGACGAGCTCCCCGATCAAAATCAATTTGACGGCGAAGACGCTTGGCAAATCGTGGAGAGCTGGGGCACATCCAATTCCCCGGCGATGGCGGAAGATCCGGATATATCCAACAACTACAACGATATGGAGATCGAAGCCGAAGAGAATGTCGGTTACGTCGAATCGTTCGAAAGCTTCGTCGCGACCGATCTGTACGGCCAACAGGTCACCGTCGTCCGCAACCAGGCTTACCGCGATTATATGCGCAATGGCGAAGGCTACGGCTTACTGGAACAAGAATCTTCCGTGGAGGACAGCTACGACTGAACGTTGCGTGCGGAATACGGAATCAACGCAACAAGTAACGAGCGTTCCGGCCTCAGCCGGAGATCGCTCGTTACTTGTTTGCGCGGATACACCGGGTTAAACCGCAGCGCCTTCTTTCAAGACGCCTGAGCACCGTTTGCACAACGTAGGATGCTCCGGATCGTGTCCAACCTCCGGCGTGACGATCCAGCAGCGCTCGCACTTCTCACCGTCTGCTACAGCGATGGACACCGCCATTTCCTTGAATGCATGCGCCCCGGCAGGCACCGTCTCTCCCGCTTCGTGCACGACGACACCCGACACGATGAAGAGCAGATCTAGCCTGTCAAAGCCGGCAAGCAGCTTCGCGGCTTCCGCATTCGGATACAGATGCACGCAAGCGCTGAGCGAGTTCCCGATGAGCTTCTCCTTGCGCGCTTCTTCCAGCGCCTTCAGCACATCGTCACGCAGCGAGATGAACGATTCCCACTTCTGCTCCAACGCTTCATCGAACAAGTCCGCATTCACTTCCGGCAAATAGGCGAGCTGCACGCTGGCCAGTTCTGTGCCCGGGATATATTTCCACACTTCGTCCGCGGTATGCGGCAGGATCGGCGCGATCAGTTTAGTTATAACCGTTAGCGTGTCGTACAATACGGTTTGTGCCGCTTTTCGCTCCGGATCCGCCGCCGCGCTGGCGTACAGCCGATCTTTCAGAATATCCAGGTAGAACGCGCTCATTTCGACGGCGCAATAATGATGCACCGCTTGATAAACGACATGGAACTCATACTTGTCGTAAGCTTTAATTACTTTGTCGGCCATCCGGTGCAGACGAATCATGGCGAATCGGTCAAGCTCGTTCAGGGCAGACACGTCGACGCGATCGCGAGCCGGGTCGAAATCCGACAGGTTGCCGAGCAGGAAGCGCAGCGTGTTGCGGATCTTCCGGTAACCCTCGGACGTTTGGGTCAAGATGTTATCCGAGATGCGTTGATCCGCCTGAAAGTCGGTTGAGGACACCCACAGACGCAAAATTTCAGCGCCCAGCTTGTCTGCCACTTGCTTCGGATCGATCGTATTGCCGAGTGACTTGGACATTTTCCGTCCTTCGCCGTCCAGCGTGAAGCCGTGGGACAGGATACCTTTGTAAGGCGCTTGCCCCTTCACCGCAACACCCGTGATCAACGAGGAGTTGAACCAGCCGCGATATTGGTCCGATCCTTCCAAATACAAGTCAGCCGGCCATTGCAGTTCCTCGCGCGTCTCCAATACCGCTACATGGCTGGAGCCGGAATCGAACCATACGTCCATAATATCCGTTTCTTTGCGGAAATGGTCGTGTCCGCAGGACGGGCACACGGTACCTGCCGGCAGCAGCTCTTTCTCATCCTTCAAGAACCATGCATTCGAGCCCTCCTGCTCGAAGATGCCCGCAACATGCTCGATCGTCGACTCATTCACGAGCGGCTCGTTGCAGCTGCGGCAATAGAAGATCGGAATCGGAACGCCCCATGCCCGTTGCCGGGAAATACACCAGTCGCCGCGCTCGGCGATCATGTTGTGCAGACGGGTCTCGCCCCACTCCGGCGTCCAGTCGATGCGTTTGATTTCGTCCAGCATCGCTTGACGGAATTTATCGACGGAAGCGAACCATTGCTCGGTCGCACGGAAGATAACGGGCTTCTTCGTCCGCCAGTCATGCGGGTATTGATGCTGGATCGTGTTCATATGCAGCAGGTGGCCGGAAGCTTGCAGCATCTCCGTGATCACCTTGTTTCCCTTATCGTAGAACATGCCTTCAAAGCCCGGCGCTTCCGCCGTAAAATGCCCCTGATCGTCCACCGGACACAACACGCCGATGTTATAACGTTGCCCGATGACAAAGTCATCTTCCCCGTGACCCGGCGCGGTATGAACGCAGCCCGTACCCGCTTCCAGCGTGACATGCTCGCCGACCATCACGAGGGACGTGCGGTCGTAGAACGGATGCTGGCAGAGCACATGCTCCAGCTCGGCGCCTTTGTAGGCAGACAGCACCTTCACGTCTGTCCAGCCGATTTCCTTCGCCGCCGCTTCGAGCAGCCCTTGCGCAAGCACAAACTTGCGGCCGGCCGCCTCTACCAGCAGGTAGTCAAATTCCGGATGCAGACTGATCCCGAGGTTGGCAGGAAGCGTCCAAGGCGTCGTCGTCCAGATGACGATCGCGGCATCCTCGGGCAGCTTGCCTTTTCCGTCTTTCACTTGAAACGCCACATAGATCGAGGTTGAAGTTTTGTCTTTATATTCGATTTCCGCTTCGGCCAGCGCGCTCTCCGAGGACGGAGACCAATAGACCGGCTTCAGCCCTTTGTAGATGTAACCTTTGTTCACCATGCCGCCGAACACGCGGATTTGCTGGGCTTCGTATTTTGGCTGCAGGGTTACGTACGGGTTCTCCCAATCGCCGCGGATACCTAGCCGCTTGAACTGTTTCTTTTGTTTCTCGACCCACTCGAGGGCGTAGGCTTTACAGTAATCGCGGAATTCCGGAACGCTCATTTTTTTACGGTCGACCTTGCCGCCGTTGGCGATGGCCTGCTCGATCGGCAAGCCGTGCGTATCCCAGCCCGGCACGTACGGGGCGTCGTAGCCCTGCATCGTTTTGAAGCGGACGATAATATCTTTCAATACTTTGTTCAGCGCATGGCCGATATGAATATCCCCGTTTGCATACGGAGGACCGTCATGCAGTATAAATTTCGGCTTGCCTTTGCGGCTTTCTTGCACGAGACGGTAGATGTCAATCTCTTCCCAGTGCTGCTGCATTTTCGGTTCGGCCTGCGGCAAGTTCCCGCGCATCGGAAACTCGGTTTGCAGCAGGTTTAACGTTTTTCCATAATCTACGTTTGACATATTTACCCACGCTCCTGACTTGATTCAAACCAAACAAAAAAAAGACCTCGCATCCCATAGGGACGAGAAGTCTCGCGGTACCACCCTGATTAAGACAATAGCCAACCCCATCCGCGGCTGACGCCCGACCGGATGAATCAATTGGCTTATAATCTTCGCTCCATGATCGATAACGGGATCATCCGTTGCTCTTTACTTACGCATCGGTTCAAGAGACGCTCCTGGGTGATATTCCTAAGCCGCCGAAGTCCGGGCTCGCACCAACCCCCGAATCGCTTGCTTCAGCCGTACGCCAAGTACTCGTCCCAGTCTTCGCTTTCACATATGGTAACTTAACAGGAGTATATCGAAAATTGCGCGCATCGTCAACTGACACGGCTTGTATGAATATCCGGGCTTGTCCGGTTTACGGCTGCTCCACTTCCGTGCGCTCAAGCGAGTTCCAATCTTCCTTGCTGAGCAGTTCGAGCTGCGCTTCGATTAACGTCCGGAAACGGGTACGGTAGATCGATGCCTGTTTCTTCAGCTCCTCGATCTCAACCGAGATTTTGCGCGCCTTCGAAAGCGATTCGTTAATAATCCGATCAGCGTTTTTCTCCGCTTCCTTGATGATGAGCTGTGCTTCTTTCTTCGCGTTCGTTTTTACCTCATCCGCAGCTTCCTGAGCGACGATGATCGTCTTGCTCAGCGTTTCCTCAATGTTTGCAAAGTGATCCAGCCGCTCTTGAATCGTAATCAATTGATTTTGCATCTCTTTATTTTCACGAATTAACGCCTCGTAGTCTTTAATAACCTGATCCAAAAATTCATTGACCTGATCCTCGTCATATCCTCGGAACGAACGACTAAATTCCTTATTATGTATATCGAGCGGTGTTAAAGCCATTCTTGCACCTCCTGCATATTTGAGCAACGTGCGCCGATGATGTTCGACATCCATGCGTATTGGTATATTTCGACAATACTTAGATTTTTCCTGCCTGCATAAATCAAAAAAATCGGCAATTTATGCATATTTGCCGATTCGAATGCGATACCTGCCTTTTTTGGTCAGCCCTTCGACTTCCAACACTTTGAACCTGCCGAACCCCTTCAGCGACACGACGTCACCCTGCTTCAGCGGCTTGCTCGGATCCTCTTCCTGCTTCCAATTCACTTTGCAGCGGCCCGCTTTGATCGGAACAAGCACCTTCGCGCGGCTGAGCCGGTACACGTCGCTGACAATCCCGTCCAAGCGGAGGGAAGCGACGGTCAAGTTCATGTCGTCGAGCTTCGTTTCCGTGGCCTGCAGCTTGTCCAGCGGCAGCGTGCCCGTATGCACGTGCACACGATGCACCTGGTTCAAGTGAAGCACGATATAATCGGCGATCTCTGCGGCGGCAAGAAAGTGGCATCCGGTCGGCAGCACATAGATGTCGCCGACTTTATCCCGTTTAATGCCCAAACCGAGTATTGCGCCCATATAGTCGCCATGGTCCAAATCGCCCAGGCTGTCGTCTGTGGAAGACACTTCGATTAGCCGGATGCCCATCTCTTCATCATCCAGTACGCGGTAATCCGGGGCGACAATCGCCCGCTTCCGCTCGGCGTTCGGGTGACCTCCCTCGAAGCGAACCTGCACGTCTGCGCTTCGATTCACGAGACTCGTTAAGATGAACGCTTGTCTTGGGTCTAAAAAATCGGTCCGTTTCACTTCATGCTGCTCGGCCCTGGCCACCCATTCGGCGGCTTGATCGACGAAACGATGCTCATCCGGGTGAAAGTGAGCGTAAATGTTATCCTGCGTCAGTTGAAATCACCTTCAATTAAGGGATGATGTAGCCGATGACGACGGCCAATCCCATGCCGATAAAACGTAGCGCAATTAAGGCGACGATCGGCGAAATGTCGATCATGCCTCCGATCGGCGGGATGAAGCGGCGAAACAGACCCAAATACGGCTCGCACAGCTTAGCCAGTATTTCGCCGATGAAGCTCTCCCTCGCGTTAGGCAGCCAGGAAAGCAGCACGTAAGCGATAAGCACGTATTGATAAATGTTGACGAGTGTGGATATGAAACCTTCAATAGAGCTCAAATACGTTCACCTCGTTTTTGTAGTCAAGCTTGTTCATCCTGGTTGAGCAATTCCGAGATGGAACCGTGAATTTCAACCGTATCCGGCGTGCACAGAAAAATATTCGGACCTATCTTGGAGATCGAGCCGTTCAAAGCGTACACCGTACCGCTCAGGAAATCGACGATCCGCGTCGCCTGATCGGTACGAACGCGGTGCAGGTTGACGACAACCGGGCGGCGGGAACGCAGATGATCGGCGATTTCCTGCGTTTCCTCGTAAGAACGCGGCTCGTGCAGGACGACCCGAATATTTTTTTGCGAATGAATGCTCACAATGTTCCCTTTAGTTTTACGCACTTCCTGCGCCGGAGTTTCATTTTCTTCATGCTGCTCCAAGCTGCGCTCGCGCTCGACGAGCTCTTCCTCTTCCTGCAGGCCGATCAAATTCATAAACTTGTTATAAACGCCCATATCCGTTCCCTCCTTTTGTTTGGTGACGCTTTATTCTTTACCCACCAAAATAGAGCCGAGCCTCACCCAAGTCGCGCCTTCCTCGATTGCCACTTCGTAATCGTTCGACATGCCCATGGACAATTCCGACACTTCGTAATCAAGTACGCCGGCGTCGTTCAAGCGGTCGCGCCACTCCCGAAGCCCCCGAAATACAGGCCTGGTTTCCTCAGCTTCCGCTTCGTACGGCGCCATGGTCATCAACCCGGCAATCCGAATCGAATCCATTCCCCGTATTTCTCTAACGAACGAGATCAGCGATTCCGGCTCCAATCCGTATTTCGACTCCTCACCGGATACGTTCAGCTGGATGAAGCAAGGCACCTGCAGCTGCAGCCCGGAAGCTTTCTTCTCAATCTCCTTGGCGAGCGACAGCCTGTCCAAGGAATGAATATAGGCGAACTTGCCGATGACGTCCTTTACTTTGTTCGTTTGCAAATGTCCGATAAAATGCCACGTGCCCTTCGATCCGAACGCTTCCCACTTGGCCGCCGCATCCTGCCAGCGGTTCTCGCCGATATGCGTAAGTCCGGCTTCGAGAACTTGTCCGGTCTTCACCAGCGAAACGTATTTCGTAACGGCAATCGTCCGCACCTCTTTCGGGTCGCGGCCCGAGCGGGCGCAAGCGGCTGCCACTCGTTCCTGCACGTGCTGTATGCGATCTGCCAATTGATTGTTCAACTTCATTATTCACCCCATTTACGATCGACCGCGTTCGAGACAGCGAACGGCTTCTAACGCGGGAAGCCTCTACGCTTCCCGGAGCCCGATCCAAGCTGCCATTCGGCCCGTCCTGCCGCCTTCCTTCCGATGCGAAAAGAACAGATCCGTATGACAGCTTGTGCATAAACCTGTTATTTCGATATGAGACGGCAATATTCCTGCTTTTATCATAATTTGTCGGTTGACTTGTTGCAAGTTTAACTTATATTTGCCGTTCGGCTGCTGCTCGTAACACAGTACGTCGACCGGTTGAACGGTTGCTTCCTCATCCGCCTCGCGAAGCGCCCGGTCGATCCGCCCGATGACGGTGTCGTCCACCTCGTAACAGCAGGCACCGATCGAAGGCCCGATCGCCGCTCTCACATCGCGCGGCTTCGTGCCGTACGCGGCGCTCATCGTCTCCAGCAGCGCCTTGGCGATTTGGAGTGCGGTGCCCTTCCAGCCGGCATGCGCCAGCCCGACCGCTTGACGGATCGGATCGTAAAAGTAAAGCGGCACGCAGTCCGCGAACAGCGCATGCAAGTAAACCCCGCGTTCGTTCGTCACGAACCCGTCCTTCGCCTGCAGCGCCTTCTCGCGCGAGTCGTTGCCCGCTCCGCGCCATGCTTTCGTTACCACTTGAATCTCGTTGCCGTGCACCTGTTCGGCATACGTACAGGCGTCGAACGGAAACTCCAGCGCCTCGGCCAACAGACGCCGGTTGCGCACGACATCGCCGGGTTCGTCCGCAACGTGAAGCCCGCAGTTCAAGCTGCTGAAATCGCCTCGACTAACGCCGCCAAGCCGTGTCGTAAATCCGGCGGACAGCTGCGGATAGGCGCGCGTGAAAGGCGCCAAGGCTAACAACTCGCAGCCGTTATCGGCTTTCTCGAGAACAAAAGGTTCCATTCCCCTTGCGCCCCCTGTCATCGTTTACCATTCAGTATACACGATACGCCTGAAAAGAACACCCCATTCGGCGCTTAATTCCCTTCGCGGTAATTGCGGTTGTATTCGTAGGAGACCTCGGTCTCCTCCTGCCGGACGCTGCGCATATCTTCGATTTTCACAAGCACGACGTCCATCCCGATCTTCACAATATTGCGCCATGGGATAATAACGTCCGTCGCGCCCCCGAACAATCCGAAGAAACGCGGCGAGTTCGGAACGACAATCGCCTCGATTCGCCCGTTCCGCAGGTCGAGCTCCAGATCGCTGATTTGCCCCAGCTTCTTGCCGTCCACGATATTGATGACGTCCTTCGTTTGAAAATCGGATATTTTCAAGCTGCCCTCACCACCGAGCTTTAGTTGATACTTTATGTGTATGTGAAAGTTGGGCAAAATGTCCATGCGTGTACCGTTTTCCATATAAAAAAAGACCTTTCCCACGGGCTTGGCCTGCGGTTCGGGTCGGATTTTCACGGTTGAGGTGCGGCTGTTTCAGTTTTTTACGTGCTTTTGCATTTGCGAGATGGCCGATTTTTCCAGACGAGAGACTTGCGCTTGCGAAATGCCGATCTCATCGGCGACTTCCATTTGCGTTTTTCCGTCAAAAAACCGCATGGATAAAATCATTTTCTCCCGGTCGTTCAGCTTGCGCATCGCTTCCCGCAAGGCGATTCCTTCGATCCACGACACATCCTTGTTGCGATCGTCGCTAATTTGATCCATTACGTAAATCGGGTCGCCCCCGTCGTGATAAATCGGCTCGAACAGCGACACCGGATCCTGGATCGCATCGAGCGCGAATACGACATCTTCCCTAGGAACGTTCAGCGCTTCGGAAATTTCGTAAATCGTGGGCTCGCGCGAGTTTTGGTTCGTCAGTTGGTCGCGGACCTGGAGCGCCTTATAAGCGATGTCCCGCAGCGAACGCGATACCCGAATCGGGTTGTTATCCCGCAGGTACCTGCGAATTTCCCCGATAATCATCGGAACGGCGTACGTCGAAAACTTTACATTTTGGCTTAAATCAAAATTATCAATGGCTTTCATCAGTCCGATACAACCGACTTGAAACAGATCGTCCACGTATTCCCCCCGGTTGTTAAAGCGTTGAATAACGGATAGCACCAGCCGGAGGTTGCCGTTTACTAATTTCTCTCTTGCAGATCGTTCATTCTTCGTTTGCAAACCGACGAACAGTTCACGCATTTCCGCATTGGTCAAAACCGGTAGCTTTGCCGTATCGACGCCGCAAATTTCGACTTTGTTTCGGGTCATTCGTGATTACCTCCCAAGGAGAAACATTAATGTACATTATCCCCCTGGACATTTTTTTTATGCGTTTTTTTCCAACTCGCCGCAGCACCCGCGAATGGCCTGCTGGAACGCGGAAAAGCTACAGAACGAACTGCAGCTTTTTTCTTCACCCTCCGGATTTTACACCATCTTGTTAAATTCTTTGCGAAGCCGCTTAATAATTCGCTTCTCTAAGCGGGAGATGTACGATTGCGAAATACCGAGCATGTCGGCCACATCTTTTTGCGTCTTCTCTTCGCCGTTCCGCAGCCCGAAACGCAGTTCCATGATGATGCGCTCGCGTTCGGACAATTTATCTAAAGCCTTATGCAGCAGCTTCCGGTCCACCTGCTCCTCAATGTTCCGGTATATCGTATCGTTCTCCGTGCCGAGAACATCCGACAGCAGCAGCTCGTTGCCGTCCCAATCGATATTAAGCGGCTCATCGAACGAGACTTCCGTACGGATTTTGCTGTTTCGGCGTAAATACATTAATATTTCGTTCTCAATGCAGCGGGAAGCGTACGTGGCAAGCTTGATCTTTTTCTCCGGATCGAAGGTGTTCACCGCTTTAATAAGACCGATTGCTCCGATCGACACCAGATCCTCGATATTGATGCCGGTATTCTCAAATTTACGCGCAATGTATACGACTAATCTGAGATTTCGTTCGATCAGCATCCCCCGGATGGCCGCATCGCCCGACGGAAGCTTCTCCAGCAAATATTCTTCCTCTTCGCGGGTGAGCGGGGGCGGCAGCGCTTCGCTTCCTCCGATGTAATAAATCTCTTCTCCCTTAAGCCCGAGCAGCAGCAAAAGACGAAAATACATGATTTGCAGCATTAGCTTCCACTTGACTAACATGTTCGACTACCTCCTATTCCGGTATGTTGACCGCTGTTGGTTTGACGCTAACCGCTGTGGCTTTGCACCAATGAAGGGTGAATAATGGCCTGGTAAGCGTTATCCGAGCTTAAGCGCCCGCCGTCAAGTCCGATGAGCACCTTGATCGTTTCGATTTGTCCGCTTTCCGTCGTAATGACCACTTTGTCAGGTTTGAGCGCCAGCATAAACTGCGTGCTTCGATTCACGCCCCGGTAAGGCACCAGCCGCAGCCGGTCCTGCCAGATGAAAGGTTCGGTACCGATGGCGCCTACGATCTGGTCGACTTCAGCCCGCCTGATTTTGGCCATCCACGTCTCGGGGATCCACTCCCCCCACTGCGAGGCTTCCATCACCATCACCGGCGTCTTCGTCAGCGGGTCGTACAGTTGATTGCCCGTGTCGATCAGACCGGTGCAGCTGGAGGCGATCGCATCAATGTACACATCCACTTTAGCCATGAAGGAAGCGATTTCTTGCTTTTGCTTTAACGCCAGCACGACCCGCTTGTAGATCCACATGGCTAGCGGAATCGCGATAATGAGGGGCGGAAGCGTTCCCGTCAATCCGCGACCGAACATGACCCCGTTCAAGATGTCGTGCGACGACTGCAGCACATACATGCATCCGACGACGCATCCGGCCGCTACGAAATTGATTACATAAAACGTGCCCAGGTTGCGTAAAAAGTGCACCATCCCTCCGAAGCCGAACGCTGTCAGCATCATCGCGAAGGAAAACGCCATCTTGGCGACAAAGGTGTACATAAAACCAAGCGACGGAAAAAACAAAAAAACCGCATAACTGCCGCCGATCACGGCGGATAGTACAAGCCTCCACGGACGTAGTCGCAGCTTGCGCGACCACCCGGTCATCCAAATCAAAGTGCCGTCGATCAACACATTGATGAGGAAAATGATATCGATATAAACGACCATTTTCCGTCACCTCTCTTTACCGCCACCATGCTTTTTTGCGAATGAGACAAGTATATAGCAATGGTATTCCAAAGTCTGTCTAAACATGACAGGAGGAAGCATCTTTTTTTGTCGGTTGCTGCAAACGGGTAGGGACGTCCTTGACCTCCGATCGGCCTAATCCAAGCTGTGCCCAGAGGCTAATACGGCAA